>JBCCFQ010000751.1:0-2405 GCA_039029655.1 Pseudomonadota bacterium
CTGCCATTGATGCGGCGGACCCCATAGCCTCCGCGTTGATTGCCCATTATCAAACTCATGGAAATTGGCGGTTGCTCGCTTCCGATGGGAGATTGTTTTCTGACCTGGCCAGGACTGGAGACCCAAGAGAAGGTCCGCCGGGCCACAGACCACCGCCAAGAGGCGGTGAAAAAAGACCTAAGAAACCGCGACAGTCACCAAAAGATCCACCGCGGCTTACGTTACTTGATGCAAACGGTGAGTATGTCAACGGTGCACCAAGCCACCCAGGTCCCGTATTTCGGCGGGTGTTGAAGCTAGATAATCAGGCGATTGGTTTTTTGGTGGTGCCCACGGACCGGCGTTTGGCCGAACTCGGGGAAGGTGTTGAAAAGCGATTTGTTGAGGATCAGGCTCAATCGCTGTACGCCATTGCAGGCGTTGCTTTGATGGTAACAGTGATTATGGCGTTGCTTTTGGCGCGTCAGTTTACCGCACCCATTAACCAATTAGCTGGTGCGACAAAGGCGGTAAGTCAGGGGGACTATGCCAAACGAGTGAGCGTGTCTTCCGGTGATGAATTGGGTCAGCTTCAGTCCAACTTCAATCTTATGGCGAACAAACTTGAACAAAGCCGGGAAGCGCGACGCCAATGGGTGGCCGACATTTCCCATGAGTTGCGGACACCTCTAGCAATACTCAGTGGAGAGGTGCACGCTCTTCTTGATGGGGTGCGTAAGCCGGACGAAAAACGGCTGCAGTCTTTGGTCTGTGAAATCGATCGATTAACGGACTTGGTGCAAGACCTTCACGAACTCTCACTTGCCGATTTGGGTTCGCTGAGTTATCGGTTTGAGACCATGGACATAGTTAAATTGGTTCAAGAGTCACTGACCGGTATTGAGGCCACCGCTCAGGCAAAGGAATTGCAAATAACGGCTAATCTGCCAAAAAGACCCATTCACATTGACGGCGACTATGGGCGACTCAGACAGTTGTTAGCAAACCTGTTGCACAACAGTCTGCGTTATACACATTCACCGGGGCAATTGGCCTGTAACGTCACGGAGTATGAGGAGGGGATTGCTCTGCGTATTGAAGATACCGCACCATCCGTGGATCAAGCTGAACTTGATCGGATGTTTGAACGACTGTATCGGGCTGAGGCGTCCAGAAGTCGTGCGACAGGTGGCGCTGGACTTGGTCTTGCCATTGCCAGTGAGATTGTCAAAGCCCATCAGGGAACAATCAAAGCTAGTCAATCGAGCTTAGGAGGCATTGCCGTGGAAGTCAGGTTGCCCACGTGAGTATTGATGTACTGGTTGTAGATGACGAACAAAAGATACGTGCCCTGTTGGTGGACTACTTACAACAAAGCGATTTTAGTTGTTACGCAATGGAAGACGGTCTTGGTGTTCGAGACTATGTGCTGACCCAGCGGCCGAGACTTGTGTTGCTGGATTTAATGCTACCCGGCAAGGATGGTCTTTCGGTTTGTCGAGAGATTCGTTCCGTGTCAGATATTCCCATTATCATGGTGACGGCTCGGGTTGATGAAATTGATAGGTTGCTAGGATTGGAGTTAGGTGCGGACGACTACATATGCAAACCCTTTAGCCCTAGGGAAGTGGTCGCAAGAGTGAAGGCGGTGCTGCGCCGTTTGGATGCAAAGACACAATTTACCTTAGCGAAGGCTTATAGCTATCGTGGCATTGAAGTCAAAGAGGACGCCCATTTGGTTTTGGTCAATGGCACACAGTTGGATTTGACCCCGGTTGAGTTTCGATTACTCAACGCCTTGGTAACGCGACCCAACCTTGTATTTTCCCGTCAGCAACTCATGGATGTGGCCTATCAAGATGCTCGTGTGGTTAGCGACAGAACAATTGATACTCACATGAAAAATCTGCGCAAAAAACTGTCGGGGTTTTTTCGAGACGAAGAAGTTATACGCTCGGTTTATGGGGTGGGGTATCGGATAGACTAAAGTCGGCTTCAGGCTTCAGGCGTCCGGTTATCTCAGCGTTTCTGAGGTCCGAAGCCAGAAGCCCGAAGCCATAGCTACAAATGTGCCTCTTCGCGGCAAAGTACGACAACCCAATCTCCCCGTTTCTTGCAAATTCCCTTCCCACTGACTCCACGATTCCCCTTCAAATGGGATCAACCCTGTCAACGGGGTTCGCCGACACCGGTGACAAGGTTCGTAAACCACCCGCCGTCGCAGTAGCAGCCTGTGAAGCTCAAGTTGAAGGAGACCAATGCGCGTTTGTGGGTCGACATGAGGACGACCTGAGTGGTACCTGTCGAGTCGTTAAGGAAGACGTGTTGGCCTGTGTTCCCGAATACCACAAACCAAGGCATTCAGTTCGACAAAACACCTTGGAGTAATCCGCGATTCGGAAAAGATTCCCGTCCATCAACGTGAC
>JBCCFQ010000752.1:0-2404 GCA_039029655.1 Pseudomonadota bacterium
ACTGGGCCATCCTCCACTGCCAGAAATCGCGGTGCTATCACGAGCACCGCATCGGGATCTTCCTGTTCCGGAAGAGATGATGTTGCACAGCACAGATAGTCATCGGCATTCCGACCAGATCCGTGAACCACAATTAGTGCGGTTCGCGCGTGGGACCTGTTTCGTTGCACTTGTTTGGCAACGTCACGGTAAGCATCGTCACTGCCTTTTCGGTCGAACTTGTTGATCACCACCACATCAGCGAAGTCCAACATATCAATTTTTTCTAGTTGGCTTTGGGCACCAAATTCTGGCGTCATGACGTACATGGACTTGTCCACATAGGGCACGATGCCCGCGTCGCCTTGGCCAATGCCCGGGGTTTCCACCACCACCAGATCAAACCCGGCAACTTTTGCGGCACCGATCACGTCACGAAGATACTCGGGGACTTCCCCCTGAGCGGAACGGGTCCCCATGGAACGCATGAAAATATTGTCTCCGTAAATGGCATTCATACGAATACGGTCCCCAAGCAAGGCACCCCCTGTCTTCTTACGGCTGGGGTCTACCGCGATCACACAAATTTTGACCTGGTCATGACTGTCCATGCGAAAACGACGTATTAGCTCATCGGTCAACGACGACTTACCGGCACCACCCGTTCCAGTCACACCCAAGACGGGCGTGTTTTTGGTTTGATAATCAGTCCGCAACCGTTGAAGTTGCTCGGCGCCTAACTCACCACGCTCGATGGCTGTAATGCTACGGGCTAAACACAGGGTGTCACCGCCTTTCAGGGAAGCAATGTCACAGTGTCGATCACGTTGCGATGCTTCGGCGGTTCGCTGCAACATGTCATCGATCATGCCCTGTAGACCAAGCGATTGTCCGGCTTGTGGCGAATAAATGCGTTCAACGCCGTATGCCTCAAGCTCGGCAATCTCGCTAGGCACGATCACCCCACCGCCACCGCCAAACACGCGAATATGATTGGCCTCGGCCTCTTTCAACATATCAACGCAATACTTAAAGTACTCGACATGACCGCCTTGATAAGAACTGATGGCGATACCGTCCACGTCTTCCTGTAGTGCAGAACGGACCACCTCCGCTACGGATCGGTTATGAGCCAAATGAATAACCTCGGCGCCAGACCCTTGAAGAATTCTTCGCATGATATTGATGGAAGCATCATGGCCATCAAACAGACTGGCCGCTGTCACAAATCGTAGCGGCTTTTTCTCTTCCTTTGCCACTAAGGTCAAATTCACGTCCTTGACGGTTCTACTCATGTGTATTTCTCGCTTATCGTCCTAACAACAAAGTCATGTTGTTTTTGAGATCTGAATGCAGTTCTTCAATCGTGCCAATATCCTTGCCATCGATGACCCACTGATAAACTATTCCAATAATGGCCGAGACAAACTGCCCTGCTATTCCCGATGCTGACATACGGACGCCGGAACTCGTGGCCGGGTCCTTTAATATCCACTCTTCCACATCTCGTCTTCTTCGCGTATGAATCCCAGAGATGACCTCTCGCAGACCCACTTCGGGATCGGCCGCTGCAAACCATAGTGCATAAAACGCCTGGACTGGTTTTGGTGCCACCTTACAAAAGCGAAAGTGGGAATCTGTAGCAGCACAAATTGCGTCCAAACCCAGCTTACCTTGTGTGACTTTAGTGAGTTCCGCCAGCCAGTGATCACTGACGGCACGAAGAACGTATTCAAATAATCCCGGCTTCGAACCGAATCGATAACCGGCCAGTCCCCGGCTGTATCCAGCCAAGGTACCCACTTCCTTTAACGTGGTCCCCTGCACACCGCGAGTAACAATAAGATCCACCGCCGCAGCCAGCATCTTGGCATCTGACAGTTCGGTTCGTTCAGCGTGACTGAGTCTGGGTAGGGCTGTAGACATCCGCTAAATATACTTGTTTGCAACAAGCAAGTAAAGGGATGGGGCGTGAGACAGACACAGCTGAATGTCAGTACTATTCTATTTTCCTATTTTCTTTCATGTAATTACGTTACATTACTAAAGTGCTTTCTTGTTTGTCTTAACTCGGCGACACGTAGCGCCAGAAACCCAAAGCCGCGATACTTGTCCCAGTTTTTAGACCATGGCCTTTTCAGGAGCTAAAACGTGTTGCATCGAAGCTTATTTTTGCTCTTTATCCCCTCTTTAGTCCTTGCCAATCCTACTGTCCACATCATCGGAGATAACAACCAGAATGGGATATCCGACGTTGCCGTTTTGTTCCAAGAAACCGGGCAAACCATAGATGTCCAAGTGCGGGACAGCGATACCGGTGGGCAAATCAACAGCCTGACCTTTTTCAATAGCACCTGGTCGGGTTCTAAGCTGTTAGATCTAGCGGACGGGCGTTTGGGTGCCCTAGCGACACGCAATGACGGAC
>JBCCFQ010000753.1:0-2402 GCA_039029655.1 Pseudomonadota bacterium
CGTGAAGCCGGCGCCATCATGCTGGGCAAGACCAACACGCCCGAATTTGGCGTGGGATCGCAGACCTTTAACGAAGTATTTGGCAAAACCAGAAACCCCTATGATCAAAGCAAGACCTGTGGGGGTAGCAGTGGAGGTGCGGCAGTCGCGTTGGCATCGGGCATGATACCCATAGCAGATGGGAGTGACATGGGCGGCTCCCTACGAAACCCCGCCGCTTTTTGTAACGTTGTGGGTCTACGTCCGACACCCGGCCGAGTACCCATAAAACCCACTCAAGTACCAGGTGATCTTCTGGGCGTCGAAGGACCCATGGCCAGGCGTGTGGAAGACGTGGCGTTGATGCTTGATGCTGTGGCGGGCCCGGAACCTGACTGCGATCCGTGTTTGCGCGACAGAGTCAGGTGTCACAACAACCTAAGCTTTGACTTTTCTCAAACCAAGATTGCCTTCAACGCAGATTTCGATGGCATCATTCCCGTTGACCCCAGAGTAAGTGACGTCGTTAACAAAAGTCGCAGTTGGTTATCAGATCTTGGCGCAACACTTAGCGACGAACTGCCTTCTTTTCAGGACTGTGATGAAGTTTTTCAAGCCTTGCGCGGCGATGTATTCGCGAAAATGGGGGGAACACTGTTAGACCAACACCGAGAATTACTGAAGGACACCTTGGTCTGGAACATTGAATTTGGCCGAAGTCTAACGCACGAGGAACTAACTCGTGCGAGAACTAAACGGGAACAGTTCCAGAATGGTTTTGCCACGTTCATGTCAAAACATGACTACTTGGTATTGCCCACCACACAAGTGCCCCCCTTTGACGTGGATCTACCTTACATTGAAGAAATCAATGGCAAAACCATGAGTACCTACTTAGACTGGATGGCATCTTGTTGCTTTATAACACTGACGGAAAGGCCCGCGGTATCGGTGCCATGTGGATTTGATGAGAACGGACTGCCCGTCGGTTTACAAATTGTGGGGCAAAACGGTGACGAATTGGGCGTCCTTCAACTAGCCTATGCAATCCAGGGGATCAATCAACACTGGCGCCACATCCCAACCCTATGATGAGCCTGTTGATGATGAGAAAAGTCACTATAGCCGTTCTTGCTTTTGTTCGCAGGTAAGCTCGTTTACGACGCCAGTCAATAACTCGACATGGCGGGCACACAATTACAAGACGCTAACGATCTGCCGGAGGGATGTCCCGAACGGTTTTGACAAAGTCAGCAAGTTGTTCCCGTGAATATCGTGTCAGCACCCGTTTTTCGGATGCTGGGTGGTGCACCAGACTCACGCCTTCTCTACGGGCCATGCTTGGCCTAATAGGTCTTGGACAAAAACCGCCACCACAATTGGGACAGACGTTCTCCAGTACATTCTCAACACACCAGACACAAAACGTGCATTCGTAGGTACAAATACAGGCTTCCTGTGAATCTGGCGGCAAGTCTTTATCACAAAGCTCACAATTTGGGCGAATATCTAACACGACTAATACTCCAAGGCCAGTCTACCTAATCCGTTTGCGGCAGATAGCCGAACAAAAATAATAACCCCGCCAAAAGAACAATAGCCCCGGCAAATTTTTGAAACGCCAAACCTTGTGGCGCGTTTTCGAGGTAACTGTCACCAGGATTCGACGCATCGTAATAGACGGTAACCGAGGTACCCACCGCGTACTTGTCGCTGGTCGCCTGGGCTTTTTTCTTCAATGTGGCAACTCGACCTCCAAGAAACACTGTGTCATTCTCGTAGCCCTGCCCGTTGACAGAATAACGATAATTCACATGGGCACGAAACCGAGGCTTGGAACTACTGGGACTGCGTTTAACGCTCGAAGCAAGCACTTCGCCTTCGACAGAAGACCAAGTCAATGCCTCACTAGATTTTTTCTCGGTGGCAGATGCTGTTCTAATGAGCATGCCTCCAAAAAACATAAGAACGAACCCGATGATTCGGGTAGTCCAGTCATCGGGTAGAAAATCCATCATGGGCCTCCCCTGCAAGCCTAACTACTCAGTGGAACCAATTTCTCCTTACAGCTTGCCGAGATCAATCTCGAACAAAGGTAAGAAACGTCCAGGAACGCTTTCAGATTCCCGCTGTCCCACCTGCCTAGCCATTTGACTCTCGTAAAATCCCGTCGCGTTTGGGTCTCCCTGAATCAGAATCTTCTTTACACCGTGGTTTGTCGCAAAATCCCTCGCGTGCCCCACCAATGAAGCCCCGACGCCTTGACTCATAGAGTTTGGCGTTACGAATAGGGCCTCCAGCTCCCACTCCTCTTCAGACAATTGCTCCAACGCATAAAAACCGATAATTCGATTTTGCTGCTCGAGAACAAAAAAGTGAAACTTGCCATCCGTTATTTTGTCCTGACTCACTTGGAGCTCCTC
>JBCCFQ010000754.1:0-2393 GCA_039029655.1 Pseudomonadota bacterium
CACTGAGAAATTCAATTCCACTACTGCGCTAGGCGGGTCCTCCCCCAGCGAACGTAACACTTCTCGAAATTCGGCAAGGTCAATGTACCCATTCCCATCGGTGTCAAAACGCCGAAAATGAACCCGCAAGTTTTCCAGGGACTCTTTTCTTGTTTGCTCGTCCATTACCGATCTCCGCTTCCAAACCCCGATGTTGCTCGACTATAACTCAGAATGAGAATTACCGGCTAATTGCACGAGTTTTAAGGAAATATCTCGAATTTTGCTCAAAATCTTAAGGAAAAAATCTCGAGTCTGTCGCCAAATAGAGACGCATTTTGCCCTATTAATATAGGGTGAGCCAACTAGAATAAAGGCCAGGATGTAGAGTTCTTAGTTGAGCTCGAAACAGTTTAAGAAATGCTCATCAGCATGAAACCCTCGAACCGTAAGTTGGAGGGGCAGGACCGAACCCAAGTACGCTCAATGGTATTACTGCCCCTCTTTTTTTTCTGACTACTCCTTGGATTCAATTTTCTTGTAATAACCTTCAAACCAGGGTTGCCACGATTCGCCGTCATCCGTCGATTGCTCAAAAAACTGCCTGACGCGACCGTCAGACAATGGCGTCCAAGTTCCACGAAACTTAGCGTAGTTTCGATTCCCGTAGTAGTAAATGTCACCTTCCAATCGCATTGCGCCATCAGAAAAACCGCCCGCTAAGTTGATTAGTGCACCGGAACTGACCCAACGCTGATACCACTTGTCGCTGTGGGGGTCATAATAGTTCATAGACTGACCGGTATTGCCCGACGCACTGGTCCAGCTCTCGTGCATAAGGCATCCGTTCTCCGCCTTGGTAATAACGTTCTTTCCCTGTGGATTGCCATTTGCATCAACGACTTCCCATTCGCCCAACCAAAAGTCAAATTCGTCATGATGATCGTCCATGGTGCAGGGTGCCGCATTACGCTCCACAGTCTTGATGATATTCGCAAACTCGGCTTCGTTTCTGATGCCATCCAGGGCTTCCGCATCTAATAGGGACACCGAATTGAGTCCCGCATCTGCAGCTACTTTCAAAGCGCTCACTGCGTCATCTTTCTCTCCGGAGCTAGCGAGCGTCTTGGCTTTCTCATATCCAGTGAAAGAAGCCGGTACACCAACCTCTGACGCCTTTTCTAAGGACGCCAAAGCCGCGTCGTATTTCTTGAGGTAACGTTGCGCCACGGCAAGCCTGTACCAGGCTCGTCCGTCGGTTGGATTGTTGTCCAAAACTTCCGAGTAGGCTTTCTCCACGTTTGGCCAGTCTTCTGCTTGATAGTATTCATCTGCGGTGGTCTGCGCCCCAACCATGGGAGATACACTCAACAGTACAATTCCCAACAAGCCTTTCAAAACTCTCATATTGCCCCCAGTGACTGAACAGCCCTTGTGATATTGTGATTTTTTGGAAATCAACCAGTCCCTTTAAAGACCGACGATTGGTCATTTGGTTCCCGGTTAAACTCGCGACATCTCTTCCCAAGCCTGAGCAGACTGTTGGAAAGCCGCATAGGACGTGAGTACTCTTTTCACTGATGCATCTGATGCCGCCAACTCAGCCAAAATGTCCTTAGTTGCGTTCTGCAAAGCGGACATAATGGATTCCGGGAAACGCTTAACCCGCACACCATGTTCTTGCGTCAGCTGTCTTAGGGCATGGACATTGCGAGCATAAAACTCGGACGTCAGATAGGTGTTTTCGGCCATTGCCGTGGCTATGACAATAGCTTGGAGATCTTCAGGTAACTTCTCATAACTTTGCTTATTAACCAAGGTTTCAACCATGCCAGTAGGTTCATGCCACCCAGGGTAATAATAGTGTTTAGCCACCTGATGAAAACCAAATGCTTGATCGTTGTATGGACCGGAAAATTCCGCCGCATCAATATTTCCGGTCTGAAGAGAAGTTAGTATCTCGGAGCCCGCAGTCAAAACAGGTGTACCACCAACCCGAGCAAAAACTTCTCCGCCAAATCCAGCGATCCGCATTTTTAGACCTTTAAGATCACCGACAGAATTCAATTCATCACGAAACCAACCACCCATCTGCGTATCGGTGTTGCCCGAAGCTACCGGTATCAAATTGAACGGCTCGTAGATATCACGCCACAAGTCCCAACCACCTTCGTGATACAACCAGGCGTTGTACATACGCAGTGTCATACCAAAAGGGATACCGTTAAAAAATTGGGATGCGGGTAACTTGCCGCGCCAATAAGCGGGCGTGCCATGACCAAGGTCCGCGGTACCGCGAGATACTGAGTCGAAAACCTCTAGTGCTGGTACCAGTTCGCCGTCGCCAAACACTCGAATGGACAAGCGACCACCGGAATTCTGTTCAAGGGCCCTTGCAAATCGTAACGCCCCAG
>JBCCFQ010000755.1:0-2392 GCA_039029655.1 Pseudomonadota bacterium
CCGCGCTGGGTCATCCGATTGCGCTGGCTGTGCTTAAGAGTGGAAAGAATCGAAAGGGCGAGGAAATTGTTTGCGTAGACTCCAAAGGAAATCAAACCGCAGTTCGTGTTGTGGATTCGGCTTTTTATGACCCTAAATCGGAGCGGCAACGTGTCTAATAAGCGCCACGCACTCGCGGATTTTTTTGCTAAGGAAGTCGCCACCGACTCTGGGGCCGGAGAGGTTGAGTTTTTAGTCCAACCCAACCTGGACTTTTTAAATATACGGGGTTCCCCTCAGCGACAGGAGTTTTTAGATGTCGCAAAGCGTCATCTGGGTCAGGAACTTCCTCTGAAACCCAATACCTTTGATGCAGGTCCCCACACCATCTATTGGTTGGGTCCGGATGAATGGTTGGTGGTTTCCCTGAATAACTTGCGCGGTGTTCATGGTCGAATGGCGGTGGATTTGTCCAAGGTAGGTGGTGGCGTGTCACAAATGGGCGGTGGTTTTGTTGGGATTCGGGTGGGTGGAACTGCTGCCGAAGCTGTGCTCCGAAAGGGCTGCACCTTAGATTTCCACCCAGACCGGTTCCCGGCAGGTAGTTGCGCTCAAACGGGGTTGGCTAAAGCTACCGTACTGATTGGCCGATATGAGTCTCAAGGGATTTTTGACGTAATTGTGCGCCGTAGTTTTGCGGACTACCTGGCTTACTGGTTTAGGGAAGCGGCCGAAGAATTCGGCGCCAGTTTTTTGGTCAAATAGCTCGACACAAGGTACTTTTCCGATATTATTTGTCCAAACTAGGCTGTCTTTGGTAGCCTGGTAAGGTATGAGAGCGCAACGTGGATATGCCTACAAAACAGTTACCAAAGCGTTTTGGCTTTGTCCTATTAAATGACTTTACTCTGATATCTTTGTCCTCAGCCATTGAGCCGCTACGGATGGCAAATCGAATCGCGGGTCAAGAGTATTACAGTTGGTTAACCTTATCGGAGACCGGTGGGACCGTGTCCGCCAGTGATGGTCTTTCCGTCCAAGTTGACGCCAGTGTCCAAGACGAACAGGTACTCCGCTCCTTGGACCTAGTGGTTGTCGCCTCAGGTATCAATGTTGAACGCAATTGCACACCGGGTGTTCTCCGCTTTCTTAGGCGGGCTCAACAACACGGTGTTGCTCTAGGCTCTATTTGCACTGGCAGCTATGCCCTGGCTGCGGCGGGTCTTTTGGATAACTACAAATGCAGCATTCATTGGGAAAATCTCGCTGCACTGTCTGATATGTATCCGTTGATCAATGTTCGGGGTAGTTTGTTTTCTATTGATCGAGATCGTTTTACGGCGTCCGGGGGCACAGCACCCATCGACATGATGTTAAACATTATTGTGGATCAACTTGGAGAGGAAGTAGGTGCCGCAATAGCCGAACAGTTTATTTGTGACCGCATTCGCCGATCCGACGACCAACAGCGCATTCCGTTAAAGCACCTGGTTGGGAACAACTCACAAAAAATGATCACGGCGGTTGAGTTGATGGAAGCAAATTTGAAGGAACCCATCAGCCAGGAAGAACTGGCGGCCTATGTTGGACTGTCGCGGCGACAGCTGCAACGGTTGTTCCAGAAACACTTGCTGTGTGCGCCCTCAAAGTACTATTTGCAGCTGAGGTTGAAACGAGCACGGGATTTGTTGTTACAAACGGGGTTGAGTGTGCTTGAAGTGTCATCTTTTTGCGGATTTGTCTCCACATCGCATTTTAGTAAGAGCTACAAAGAGTATTTCGGCTATTCGCCGAGTCAGGAGCGCCGCATCCGAAATGGCGAAGCTGCTGCCCAAAGTTAATCTAAGAAAATAGCTGCCAGTCTGGGTGGCAAACAATGACTGCATAATGACGCGACCGCACAAAATCTGCGTTGCCCCAATGATGGATTGGACTGATCGGTATTGTCGCTATTACCTGCGACAGATCAGTAGCCAGACCTTACTGTATACAGAGATGGTTACAGCGGAGGCTATTCTAAGAGGGGATGTTAATCATCTGCTGTCCTTCGATTCCCAGGAACAACCGGTTGCCCTGCAGCTTGGCGGTTCAGATCCTGAAAGACTCGCAGAAGCCGCGATGATTGGCGAAAACTTCGGCTACAAGGAGGTCAATCTGAACGTTGGATGTCCCAGCGATCGAGTTCAACACGGTCGCTTCGGGGTATGTCTTATGGCGGAGCCTAAACTTGTGGCGGAGTGCGTGTCCGCTATGAGACAGCGGGTCTCGATTCCCGTTACGGTCAAGACTCGAATAGGCGTGGATAATCAAGACAGTTTTGAGTTTTTGTCTCAGTTTGTATCGACCGTCGCCGCTGAGGGTTGTGAAACATTTATTATCCAAGCCCGCAAAGCTTGGCTAAAAGGGCTATCGC
>JBCCFQ010000756.1:0-2391 GCA_039029655.1 Pseudomonadota bacterium
AATTGGTGAGCCAGGAGTTGGGAAAACAGCTATTGCAGAAGGCTTAGCTTCTACATCTATACTAAATAGCCCGTCATTCTTTTCGGAAATCGCTCGAGACAACCCCGGCGGACTATTTTCCAAGATCGCATCCAGGTCGTTACCTTCCATCTTCCGTCCGGCATGCAATAGACGCCTAGCCGAAGCGTTGCTGTACACGATCTGGCTTCGGTTATTGCACAAGATCAACGCAATAGGTGTCGCTTGAATAATAGTATCCAGCAGTAGCTCGCGTTGAAAAAGGTCCTGACGCTCATCCCTCAATACTTCTCCAACGGTATTGTACAAACCTACAAGATCCCCTAACTCGTCGTTGCGGTTTTGGGTAATACTGATAGAAAAGTCGCTATCCCGAAAACTGGCCACTCCATCTGTAAGTGCCTGCAACACACGATTGATGGGCGTCATAAATCGCTCAACAACATAAATGGACAGGGGAACCATAAGCGCCAAAGTAAGAAGCAGCACAAGCCAGGGCAAGTTGATCACGCTGAATAAGGCAAACGTCAGAAACACACCCACGCAAACCAGAATGGTGGTGATTAGTGCGAGTTTTCCTTCGAGACTGAATTGCCGGGACACCTATTAGTAGGCCTCGTGCTTCTGAACTGCGTACATTATGCCCAACTCGTCGTTCGTGGCTAGCCTAAAGGGCTAGAGAAGCCCTCCTGAAGCCCTGGGACAGAAGCCTGAAGCCAGCTGGGAAGTGACCTCGAACCTCGGGCTTCAGACTTCGGGACTTTGGTGGTTGGACTTGGGAGCCCGCATCATTTGCTTATCCCAAACTTTTCCATACGACGGTACAAGGCCTGCCGGGACAAACCCAGGGATCGGGCCGCTCGTGCGACAACACCATTTGCATTCTCTAGGGCTCGAATAACGTCCGCCTTTGTGGGCTCCCGAGGGATACTGTAATTTGGAACAGGCTCTGCTTGCTCTAGCCCCAGATCTTGCAGCTCAATCACCCCGTCGCGAGCCATGAGGGTAGCCCGTTGGATGCAATTCTGTAGCTCCCGCACATTGCCGGGCCAGGGATGAGCCAACAAAGCCTTCTTCGCTCCATCACTGAGTTGCACGCCATCGGCCAGAAAGTGGTCAGCGATAGGCAAGATGTCCTCTTGACGATCTCTTAACAGTGGAACCCGCAGTTCGATAACATTAAGTCGATACAGCAGGTCTTCCCTGAATGTGCCGTTGCTTACCGCATCCAATAGGTTGGCATTGGTGGCAGAAACGATTCGCGTATTCACACGGCGAGTCTCGGTACTACCCAGACGTTCGAATTCGCCAGTTTGTAACACCCGAAGTAGCTTTACCTGACCACTCAGGGGCAGGTTCCCGATTTCATCTAAAAACAGCGTGCCGCCATCGGCGGCTTCAAATCGACCCTTCCGAGATTTGGTAGCACCGGTGTATGCACCGGGTTCCGCGCCAAACAACTCGCTTTCCATCAACTCGGCCGGCAATGCTCCCACATTGACTCTTATAAAAGGACCATCGGCACAAGCAGAATTTGCCTGCACAATTTCCGCCAGCTTTTCTTTGCCAGATCCATTTGGCCCGGTTATCAACACCGGTACATCCGCGTGGGAAACCTGAGTGGCCATCATAACCACCCGGTGCATGAGATCGCTTTTGTAAATTAGGCCGCAGATATCAAACTCTTCGGCAAGTTGCTGCCGTTCTTTGGCCCGGGCATCCTCAAAGTGTCGTTTCTCATTGGAAAGCTGACGAAGTCTGAGTAGGTTTCGGACAGACGTAATGAGCTTGGTGTCATCCCAAGGCTTCTCTAAGTAGTCCGCAGCGCCACTTCGCACCAGGTCCACCGCTTGTTCTAGATGCGTCCACGCCGTTAACAAAATAACTGGCAGATCAGCATCGATGTTTCTAATCTCGTGAAACAACTCGATGCCCTCCTCACCAGAGGTAGTGTCTCGGCTAAAATTCATGTCTTGGATAACGACGTCAATACCGCCATTGCGAATCATCTCAAGACCGGCGTCGGGCGACGCAGCCATGACAGTTTGAATGTCTTGTAGCGACAACAACACTTCTAGCGCAGTGCGTATGCCCTCGTTGTCATCAATGACAAGAACTGTTTGCATATTTTTCTATTAGCGACCGTGTCTTAATATGATCTTTACGTGATCCTTAAGTAATTCGCCGCTATTTTTTGCAAGGCAAATAAAGGAATTGTTCTTCATAACCGGCAGCCGATCACACTGACTCCATTTGTCATAACCGGCGCTCAGTAGGCACAATCCCAGTGCCGCTAATACAGTTTTACTTCCGATACCCATCATACTGTCCTTGTTGCAATTGCCGGGGAAATGTTGGCCGCCCTTCTAGCCG
>JBCCFQ010000757.1:0-2391 GCA_039029655.1 Pseudomonadota bacterium
CGCCTATTTGAGGGATTAACAGTTAGTTGCCGGAGGTGCTAAAGCCGCAGGAATACAAATTCAGTGTGGCCACCTCCGGCTCAGGGTACACCGTTGGTAATCGATTAGCGTATTCTCGATATTGTTGTTCAACGTCTACCTTTGGTAGGCCTAAGAAACAGTTTTTTCCTATAGGAATACCAATACCCTTAAACTCGAAACCCTTATAAAGCTCATTTGGGTCGCCAAGCAAACCCGTCGGGGGCAACTGGGTCAGTACGTACTCGCGATCAAATACCCTTGGTATCTTCCCCCACATAATGGACGGCGCACGAAACCACTGTGCCAGTTGCCGGGCCTGACGATCGGCCTGTTCCCGCAAAAGTTGTTCCGCCACTTGTTTCCCCTCTTGCACCCACTCTAACTGGGACTTAGTGGAGCCTGGCAAAACCGACGGTTGAGTGTCGGTTTGTTCCTGGGTCGCGGGTTCGACAGGTGTGACAGGCGCCACCGGAGTTTGGGGCAAAGGAAGCGATCGTGGTGTTACCGTGATTTCTTCAACAATGGCTGGAGGTGGTTGCTCACGTTGTTCAGGCACGAGACTGACACGCAACGATTCATCCACCTCTATTCCAGGTTGAACCTTCCACATAGGTAGGAGAAATAACAACACGATATGGGCAAGAACCGACAGACCCAACAGCCGGGGTAGCAATTTCTGGTTGGCGGTTCCCGGCGACGGCGTTCCGCCAAAATCCCATATTTCCACCGCTGCGTGCATACCATAAGGATGCAACGATCATGGAATTGGTTCCAGGTAAATATTCTGTTACGTCATACAGAAAAAGTTCAGCTTGTTGCCGTCGAGATCGCGAAAATAGGCCGCGTAAAAGTTGTCTAGGCGTTTGCCGGGAGCTCCTTCATCTGTAGCACCAAGCTCCATGGCTTTTTTGTACAGGGCGTCGACCTTTTCTGGAGCGTCCACCGCCAAAGCGATCATCACACCATTGCCCACGGAGCAGGTGTTGCCATCATAAGGCGTTACGATTGAAAGTGCTGGGCCTTTTGGATTGTTGCTCCATGCGATGAATCCATCCATGTCCATAAAACGAGTGGCGCCGACTTCTCCCAATAGGGCGTCATAAAACGCACCCGCCCGCTCCAGATCAGAAGCTCCCAAGGTCACATAACCAATCATCACAGTCTCCAGTTAGTTGGAACCAGAGGATGCTAGGCTAAACCAGACGCCGACACCATGGTGAGGTTGGCCGACTTTAGGGGCAATTGTGCCGCCGCTACTTCAAGCGAGCGACTTTCGAACGACCGTTGGTAGGCTTTTGGTTGGAATCCACAAACTCAAATCGAAGTTCGCCAAAAGTGATGATATCTCCATGACTCAATGGCAACTCATCCACTCGCTTGGCATTTACTCGCGTGGAGTTGGTAGAACCCAAGTCCTTTAACACGACGCCATCTTCTTGGGTTACAAACTCGGCGTGATAACCACTAATGAAATCATTCTTGATTTGTATATCGTTGGCTCTGCCCCGACCTACGGTAATCGGGCTTTTGTGCAGCGGATATCTTGTTTTAGATTTTCCATCTAGATTGATCAAGCACCACTTGGCTTCCGCCTCCTCTGGTGGCTCTTGATACACAACCGAGATTTTCGTTTGCTTCTTTGGATTTGGGCGCTTCGATGTAGGCTTTGCACCAAATTCGCTGAGCTTCAGGATACCCAGCTGAATGGTACTCAATGCACTGTCTTTCGTCGCCAGCATAGACTCCAGTTCGGCGACACGTTTTTCGTTGCGCCGAAGTGACTCATACATGCCGTCGCTTTGACGCTGAAATTCCATATTCTTTTGATCCAATACCTTAATGGTTTGGTGTTGCGCTTCGATGGCTGATGTGCGGGACTGAATTGTGTCTGTTTTGGCCTGCAACTCTGATTCCAGCGCTTCAAGTTGGCGCCTGTCTGCCTTAGAGTCAGCCTCTAACTCATGAATCTTTGCATCCCGTTGGGCAATAGTGTCGGATTGTTCCTGTACTTTGGCTTGCAGGTCAGCGATTTGATTGGCAGAGCTTGACTGCTCTTCAACCAACGACGCGTTGGTTGAATCGCGATCTTTGATCTTGGTGTGAAACTCGGCGAGCTCTGACTCTATTTTTCCGATCTGGGTATCCCGCTTTGACACGGTGCCTTCCAAGATACCGTACTTGTCTTTCCAGCTGGATAGCTCATCCTGTAACCCCACTGTTTCTTCGTCACGCTTGCTCAGATCAACTTCCAGGGCCTTGATGGTTTTTTGTAACTCCAACGCCTCTGACTGAATCGCACTCACTTCGTTCTTGTGAGCATCAATGGATTCTTCAAGTTCATTGATTTTTGACGCCCGCTGAGCCAAGCGC
>JBCCFQ010000758.1:0-2388 GCA_039029655.1 Pseudomonadota bacterium
CTTTAATGGACGCAGATGCTGTCAAAATGCTAACAAAGACATACATACTGCGCTGACGGAATCATGAACACCACAGCAATGATACGGTATCAAGATGTGCCTTGCTTTTCTACCTTTGCTAGGTACGAGGCATCCGGGTAGAACTATCATGACTATTACCAAAACCTTATGCACGGGACGCGACCTTTTGTGCTGATATCGCGCCATAGTTTCATTGGCTCCACTATCAGAGCCGTGTTCTCTTCCGAAATGCGACCGATGTCCATTTGAAACCCGTTTATTACGGCCGCCGTTCCACGGTTGGAGAATCCGTAGCGATCGGCAGCCAGAGCCGTATTCACCAGCCTGTCCGTATTCCACGCAGCGGCGTCATGGTCGTCGGCATCTCCAGGCTCCCAGTCGACATCAGAGGGACGGTCGTCTGTTTCAGAGGACTCGGTGTCACCTGCAGTGTCTGTCACGGTGCCAGTTGCATGGCTCTGCAAGCCGGAAGGTCCGGGGTCGGTGCTGGGTGGCCCGGCTGCACCAGATGGACCGACTTCGCTGCTTGGTGGGCCTCCGGCCGTCGGCGGCTCCCTCCCCTCTCTCTCGGACAGCCTCCACCTACGCAAGGCCGCTGTCTGCCGCTGGCTGCTCTCTTGGAGATCGATGCCTCCGAGGAACAGTTTCCTCGGCCCTCGTTGATCCATGATGAATTCACCTCAGCCGGCGGCACTCGGTTGTCACGGGGACAGCTGCAGTGGGTCAGGTTCCTGCACTTGCAGACAGCGATGTCGAAAAGCTTGTTGAAAAACTTTTCCCCTTTCTGTAGCCTCGCGTTCTTCTGGTTCCGGTTTTTCGTCACGACTTTGTTCATACTCTGGAATTTCTTGTAGCACGCGACAACATTCAAGAATACACGTTCTTGGGCCGTACGACCGGGATTCCTTCGCTTTCCCATGCAGCTTTTATTTTCTCAGCGACATTTTTGAAATTTCCTTTTAACGGCTCACCACGTGCTTTCACACGCCTGTCATGGAGGAGCCGGATGTAGTTTACAACATCTTTGTTGGTAGGAAGTTGGTTTGAGGGAAGTTGGTTCGGTGCTCCTAGGTAGAAGTGATTGGAATTACTGCGGAGCGGCATCTTCACTGAGGATCAAAATGCAAAACCTGCAAAGGAGATGGGATCACAGGGTCAGGAATGTAACTGCTTTGGCGGAATGGGAAATCAAGATCACTTTGAGAGGTGGAAATTTCACCCTTGTTGCATCCAGACGTGTAGTTTGGCTTAGATAAGCTCCGCAATTATTTAACCCTATTGAACGACCCGGGTTCGACGCGCCGGCTGCTTCGGTCCGCGAGAGGTCCCTCATTTTCAGAGCTTAATTTGGCACAAGTAATCAAAACAAAGCATGAACCGACCCTACAGTACATGCTTATCGAAACAGGAGATGCATTGTAAAGACCATAATAAAATCACCGGCGGCTGTTCAAGCAATTTAACTACAATGAAATCGAAGTATTTAGGCGCCTATAATGAGAAAATTACCAACGCGTACGTCCTGGTCACTCACGCAAAGTAAACAAAGATGGATCAAGGTCAGTGTAATTGGGTACGCCAAGATTGGGTACTGAACACGGATAGGATGTGACTTGTAGGTAAGCAAGAATAATGATTTGTCACTTCCCATATTATACCTATGGCAGTTTTTTAGGCACAGTGTCCACTCTCTGCAAGGACGGAACCAGGGAGGGGAGGGGGGCAACTGGGCCATGCCCCCGCAAAGCACCAGAAAATAAGGGCACCTATATATTTCGCTGTGTAGGTACAACACAACTGTGTAGGTACGAAGCAACTTGTATTAAGGAAAGTCGATTTTAAACGCACTAGTGACTCGTAAACCGTCGAAATCCGATGAGTTTCTGGAAACCGGAATTTTTTTAACTTGACCCCAAACCCCATTTACCCCCCTCTCAAAAAGATATATCTGGATCCGCCCTTGTCTCTCTGCATAAATTTATCACTGGTAGACTCGTTGGAAGAAGGCGAAAAATAGAGCAGATGGTGTTTTATCAGATCACCGCAGGGCGGCGCTAGTGTAGACAATGGTATGAGATGGGGTAACTTTCGCTTGCTTGGGGCAGGATGGGGATTTGAAGTTGGATAAAATAATTGGTACAGTATTGATTCAGGGTGGCTGGGGCATGATAAAATCATATAAACACCTTGCACCGTGATAAGTGATACACCCTATTGTACAGGCACCATCAGACAAGTGTAATGCCAAACCACTCAGTCCCGTGACAACGTCTACCCGCGGGTAGACGTGGTAACGGAACCGATCCGCGGGTAGGCAATCGGTGGAAGTGACCACATGTCCACTTGTCTAGAAAGGCCTTTATGATA
>JBCCFQ010000759.1:0-2387 GCA_039029655.1 Pseudomonadota bacterium
CTACGCAAATCATGGCTAGCTGCATCACCCTCAGCACGATTGATGGCAATTGTGCGCATTTGGCCAGCTTGGCCATCTGAATGTGTTTGTACCCGATGGATAAGTTGAACTGGAAGACTCTCGCCATTGGGTTTGGCTAAATCCAAATCTATAATGGCCGTTCGCGACGTTCCTGGCTCGGCTTGAACCGCATTCAGCAATTGCAAACCTTCGCTGCTCAACAGATCTTCGATGGTCATTCCACCAGGTGAGAAAGAGCTCAAATCAATGCCGAGCCATTCGGCCATAGTTGCGTTGAGATATTGAACGCGTCCGTCAGCATTTGACGAAAAGAAACCTACTGGTGATCGATCAAGATGATCGATGGCTTTTTGTAGTTCGAGAAAATATTGCTCCTGTGTATCGCGATCATTCGAGACATCAGTAATGCGCCAAACCTGTAAAGTATCTAGAGCGGGGCCGACCATTGAATGTACCGAGGCTCGATACCAGTGCGGTTGGCTGTCGTGTCCGTTTAGACTTGTGGGAAGCCTAAACTCTTCATCAGCATCAACCGACTTTTGCGCGCTATTTGCAAGCCGATAAAGTGCATTGGCTGCATCATCATGCTTGGAAAGAACATTTTCAGGAGTCTGCAGATCAATAACATCACGCATGCCTATAATGTCGCCGTAAGCGCGGTTGGCATATACGATGGTGTTTTCTTCGTTTGCTATGCAAATGCCATCCAGGTGGCTGTTCAAAAACGCACCGCCAATGTCATCCTGTTTGCGATTGCTGCTAAACTCTACCAATCCGATTGCGAGCGCAAAGAGGAAGAAAACGCCAGCCATTGATAGAATGCCCAGCAGCGCAAGCAAGAATCCCTCATCGATTAGATCACGGAATAGAAACAAAAAAGACGCGCCTACCAAAGCAATGGCGCCCAGTACGACAAGCCGGATAAACGGAGTTGGTCGACTCTTTTTGTACACCAGCGGCTCGGAAGTCCTCGTCACCGGCTTCTTATCAACCATTATCAAGTTCCCACGCGTCCACCGACTGCACCCCCTGCTGCCGAATCCTTGGTACGGTTGAATCATAAAGCTGTGCGGGGTGAAAGCCTATATTTGAAAAAGTTTGTAAACAAATTATCATGTTGCTAGCAATGATGCGAATTCACATCACCGGCTCACTACAAGGAACAACCATATGTTCGATTGGCTCACTCCGTGCCGTACCGCAAGCCATGGTCCAGCCCATATGTCCATGGCCTGTATTGTAGATCAGGTTGTCGTGCCGCCCCTTGCCAAGGATCGGTGTTCCCTCCGGCGTCATCGGTCTAAGGCAGGCCCAATAGCTCGGGCGTCGATAATCACCGGCATTCGGGAAAAGGTCGCCTGCGGCCTTTATCATGGAGGAAAAATCAGACGGTTTATGGGATGTATCGTAGCCGGCGAATTCAGCAACGGCCGTCAGGCGAACCCGATCACCGAGGCGTGCATAGGCAAAAAGGTTGTCTTCATCGATACCACCGACAGTCGGAGGATTGTTGGCCCCGTCGATCGGTATCGTTACCGAGTAGCCTTTGACGGGATATACCGATACAATTTCCCGCAGCTGTTTGGTAATGAGTGGGCTATAGGCGCCAAGGGCGATCATATAGAGATCCGCCTTCATAGCGCCCCTATCGGTCAAAACCTCTTCGACCTCGTCGCCGGAGGCCAGGAGTCCGGTGACATTTGTATTATATCGGAATCTGGCGCCGCGCTCGATACACTTTCCAGCAAGCTGCTGAACAAACTTATGAGCGTCCCCGCTTTCATCTGTCTTTCCAAAGAATCCGCCGACGATGCAGTCTTTGGTAGAATCAAGGGCGGGATCTATCTCTGCGGCTCGCTTTCGATCGATGACTTCCAGATCTTGACCGGCATCCATCAGGGTTTGCATGTTTTGAAGGGCGCGATCAAAGGATGATTGATCACGATGCAAATAGAGTAATCCCTTCCGTTCGCCGTCATAGTCTCTTAAACATGCCATATGGGGATGTGACTGCACATGTCCTGTAAATACAACCACTTTTTTTCATTTTGATGGTGAGAGATTGCCATCAGTATAGAAGAAAAGCAGACCAATCAAACCGGTGAACACAACTCCTATTATATGAAAGTGGCAATTTCCATGCTAAGCCTGTTGACTGCTCACACCTCTTTGTATACACATACCCCTTTCAACTATTTATATTAATCATACATACATTGTTCTTAATAACCATGCAGTTGTCTTTTGTGGTGCATGTGTATCTAGTTTACGTGTATGAAAGCACTGCTCTGTACCTGAGAGTGATTAGGTAGAGAGATATTGAGACAAGAGGAGTCCAGATTTTAGAGTAGAGTAAGGAGTGTAAG
>JBCCFQ010000760.1:0-2386 GCA_039029655.1 Pseudomonadota bacterium
CGGCTGCCGATATTAACCAACGAAAGGCGTTTTCCACCACCCACCGATCGATGTTGGGTATGATGCCGTAACGTTCCGCAGCAGAGATAAAAATACCTGGGGATATCAAGGCACCATTCTCATCACGCATGCGCAGCAGCAACTCGTAGTGGGCACCATGATCCGGCATCTGCAAAGGCCGGATCACTTGTCTAAACAACTCAAAACGCCCCTCTTCCAATGCGCTATTAATACGTGCAGCCCACTGAATTTCGCGACGACGTCGCAAAAGATCGATGTCGTTTCTTTCGTAGCTGTGCACGCGATTTCGTCCAGCCTCTTTCGCCGCCTGACAAGCACTATCGGCAGCACTGAGCAGACTGGCTAAGTCATCGTTTTCCGCAGTAATAGGCACAACGCCGATACTGCACGCTAAGCGAAAGGTGTGTTCGTCCCAGACAAATTTGTAGTCTTGGATTGCCTGACGCAAAGTCTCGGCACTTTGTAGAGCTTCGTCCAAAGTACAACTTTCAAGCAACACGCCAAACTCATCACCGCCCATTCTGGCTAAAGTATCTCGCCAGCGAATCTTTGACTTCAGACGGTCACCCAGTTGACTCAATAAGGTGTCCCCAGCGGCGTGACCACAGGTGTCGTTTATGATTTTGAACTGATCCAAATCCAGATAGCACAGAGCATAAGAACTCTCTTGTGCACGCGCGCTCTTGAGTGCTCGCTCCAGTCTGTGCTCAAACTCCCTGCGATTTACCAAACCAGTAAGCATGTCGTGACTGGCATGATAACTCAGGCGACGGTTAAGCTCTCTGGCTTCACTGACATCATGAAAAACCAATACACCACCCGTGGTAGATCCTTTGCCGTCTCGTATAGGGGATGCGGTGTGTTCGATGTAAATTTCGTTGCCATCCCTTCGTATCAATAGTGTTGGCCGTACAGACTTGACCGGTCGTTGACGTCGAATGGATACGGATAGTGGATTTTCCAGGGGTTCGCAAGTCTCCTCATGGAACCCTCTGAAAATCTCATCAATAGGTCGGCCCGCCGCATCATCAAGCTTCCAACCCGTCAGTTCTTCGGCTACCGGATTAAGATACTCCACCAAACATTCATCGGTGGTGGTAATGACACCATCACCGATGGAGCTCAGCGTAATCTGCGCACTCTCTTTCTCTCTGAACAAAGCTTCTTCGTACAACTTACGTTCAGTGATATCTAACTCGACACCGACAACCCGTTTCAGGCTAGACTTGTCGTCGAATAGCGCTTTAGCCCGACTCAACACCCAACGCCAATCGCCACGCTGGTGACGGACACGATGAGTGCTTTCGAATAGGTCCGACTGACCATCCAAGTGTTGTCTAAAAATACCCTGCACTCTCGGTAAGTCATCTGGATGTATCAAATCCCGCCAACTGGGCTCAGTACCCTCCAGGTCATCATCGTCATACCCCAGCATGTGTTTCCAACGCGGGGAATAAAAAATTGTCTTTGCTTTAACGTCCCAGTCCCACATCCCGTCGTTAGCACCAAAAGTTGCCAACTCCATTTGTTCACGAACATTGCCTAATGATCGTTCAGCCTCAAGACGACTCAACCCCGTTGCCAAACAAGTTCCCACCAGCTTCATCAAGATGGAAAGATCCGCGCCCCATTCTGATTTTGGTTGTTGAGAAAACAACCCAACAAAACCCATGTTGCCTTCGTCGGTTACAAAACCCACCAAGATCATGGCGCGAACATTTATGCTGATGAGAAACTGTTTTTCAAAGTCAGACAAGTCGTCCTGGTGTTGACAGTCAAGTAACTCCAACAAACGCAAATGAGACAACCGTTGTCTAATCCAAGGCAGCTCATTTAGTGACATGCCACTAAAGGCCTTTGGATCGCACAACGCATCGTTAGCTCGTGCCGTTATTACGGTTTGGATTTTTGGCTGACCTTCAGCGGTCATGACAACACACACCGCATCCGCGTCAGTGGCATCTCGAAAATCTTGCAACCCAGAACGAATGGATTCGTCCGGCTTTGCCGGGGGCAGATTTTGTAAATCGATTGCAACCTTTGCAAACAAAGGATCAACCGCCATCTGCGCCACCGGGCGTCTGAGTTCTGCGGTGGAGATGGTGGAGTCTTGGCTCATCTTGTTGTGTTGTACCTTAATCTAGTGCTGTAACCGTTGGGGTGGGTGAGGTGTTCGGCCCTGAGGATAAGGAATCCGAGACCAAAACATAGCCACCCTGCTTAGCACGTTAAAAGCTAGTGACCCTCAGGTAACTGGCATTGGTCAAGGCCTATAATGGAGCCTTATGGACCGCTGTGTTGGAGATAGAGTCTGTGGGCTCTATGGGAGAAGCCGATAAGGTGTTCCACTATGAACGCGGGCTAA
>JBCCFQ010000761.1:0-2385 GCA_039029655.1 Pseudomonadota bacterium
ATCGTCTTGCGAATCTGATCGTTCAACAGACTTTGTTGATCGTCTAGCTCGCGCACAAGGGCCAAGCGCGGGTGAATCTCAGCCTCACCCCAACCGTATGGCGTCTCACGATGCTGAATATGAACCATGGGAATAAAACCGTAAGGCTCTTCCCACTCGGCCGCTTCCGAGCCGTCCCACGCGTAAGGCGATCCGTTCTTGTAAAGTCTGTACAAAACGTTATCACCGTCACGCTCAGCCGTTTCCGTGTACTCTACTTTATTACTCTCGTTCTGGTCGTCCGTCCGCTGGTAGCTAATTCGGTATGCTTTGATGTTGCCGAATGCGTCCTTTTCGAACTCATCCAGCTTGGACGGATGGACGATCTTGAGATACACCTTTTCGGTCAGCACGTCATCAACAACCTGAATCGCCACATCACCAAAGGCCGCACCGTAGAAGGGGGCCGTATTGCGTCGTGTGGTCCAGTTTGACCATTGCCACAGTTTCGCTATGTGTTCGCGCAGCTTCTCGTTTTCCGTCTCAATCGGCAAAGCGCTGTCAGGATTCGCACTTGCAGAAGGATCAAGCCATCCACCCCAAACGTGAGTCTTGTAGAACTCTGCCAGTTGATAGGCCGGATTCGCAATGGGTCGTGTATGCTCGTAAAGACCGTGGTCAGCCTTGTGCTTATTGGCCCACTTTGCGATGTCCTTGTCGTAGGGATTCCCGTTCACATACTGCCCCAAAACCGCATACCGAAGCAATCGCGCTTTGCGATCTGCCCAGTCGCTATTGTCGGTAAAATCCAACTCTTGATTAAAGTACCCTTTTCGGTACGCTGTTATTGCTGCTTGTGTCGCTGCCATAATTCTGTTCCTAAATGTTGTCATTAGCCTCTATGCCCCGCGTATGGGTTCTTACCCACTTGAATGCCTGCACCAGCTTTCAAAACTGAGCAGATGTATCGAAGCGCGTCAAGCCTGTGATAGTCATTTTTGTTCTCAATTTTCTCGGTTGCTTCACCCGACTCGTTGATCTCCCGACTGTAGCTCATAAACTCATCGAGCAGACCTTCGCAATTGTCCATAACGTACAACTTTTCTGTTTTAATTAAACCGTAAACGCGGTCAATTCCAACTTCCACATCCTTAATAGGTGGCCTCTGCACAGATAGACCGCCCTTGGTCATTTCGCGCCGCCATTGATCTTCACTTGGCGCCCCACCATAAGCAGTAAGGTGGTGACTGCCACCGTCTTTGATGGCCGTTGCATGGTCTTCAGCGGTCTTGCTCCCCTCTAGGTACTCCTTGTAAACATAGAATGCCTCACTTTTAGGGTCCTGAGCAACATAAACTGCCGCAGTGTTGACACCGCCAAAATCCATCCCTACGTAACGCCTCCAATTTTCAGGAATAGTGAATGATGCAACCTTGTGAACAAGCTCATTAAAGCAGTCGTAAATCATTCCAGCAGGTCGGGTAAAAATTGCATTGTAGAACATGTCAAACTTCCATTGTGGAAGCTCTCGTTGCGCTCGCTCGTATTCTTCTTGCGGGAATGATGGGTTAGCATTTGATGGAAAACGAATTACTCGAATACTTTCAGCTTTGCCCTTGCCAACCTGCCATTTGTCCCAGAATTTAGACTTTAGCCACCCAAGGTAATATGGCGTCGTGGTCATGAGAACGCGCCCCATAAACAAGGACAGGCGTCTCATGATTGCTTCATAACTCGCGAGTTTGAATTTCTTTTGGCCGCACTCGTCAAGCCATGCCCCTTTTGCCGTGGCAGACTCTAAGCTGTCTGGGTCTTGCGCATGACCAAAATGAATAACCGTTTTTGTGTCTTGGCTCTCTCCAAATGTAAAAACTTCGCCAGCTTCCGAAAACGTGAAAATCTTATCAGCCTTGTTATACTCACCAAGATTTAGAGTTTCTTGAAAGTAACGAAGAAACTCTGGGAGCATCTTCTTTTTCATTAAGGGATATGTAGGAGCCACGGCAAGATAGTCACCGCACCCTCTTAATTGCACCTCTCTAAATAGCCAAATTGGTCCAAATGATGTTTTTCCGCTCTGAGTTCCGGCTAAAAGCAAGATGAACCGCTCGAGCGCCGCCATGGCCTGCTTTTGGTATTTGTGGAACCTGTACCCAAGTCTCCCATCCTCAAGGACCTCATAAATCGAAACTGGCTTCGCTTTGACATCGACATACTTAAATAGCATTCTGGCAAGTTCATCACCATCATGCGCCTCAACCCATCGGGCGAATTCGGTCTGCTCTCTAATCGCTTCCATCGCTCACCAAGTCAACGTCTAGACCGTAATCAATCACAGTTACTCGCTTTTTAACCTCAAGGTCAATTTTATCCTTGTACAAGCTGTAGAACCTCATAAGCCGATCC
>JBCCFQ010000762.1:0-2378 GCA_039029655.1 Pseudomonadota bacterium
GATCGTCAGCCTGAGGAAACTTCTCGAAGGTGAAACGAGGAATCTTAGTCACAACGTAATCGATAGTCGGCTCAAAAGAGGCCGGAGTCGCACCCCCGGTAATTTCGTTTTTCAGTTCATCTAGGGTGTAACCCACCGCTAGCTTGGCCGCTACTTTGGCAATGGGAAAGCCTGTGGCTTTGGATGCCAAAGCTGATGAGCGAGATACCCGAGGATTCATCTCAATAATTACGATACGACCGTCCGTGGGACTTACCGCGAACTGAACGTTAGACCCGCCGGTTTCAACACCGATTTTTCTCAAAACCGCGATGGAAGCATCACGAAGGAGTTGATACTCCTTGTCGGTTAGGGTTTGGGCAGGCGCCACCGTTATGGAGTCCCCGGTATGCACACCCATAGGGTCGATGTTCTCGATGGCACAGACAATAATGCAGTTGTCCTTGTGGTCTCGCACCACCTCCATTTCAAATTCTTTCCAACCCAGAACAGACTCTTCCAGCAGGACTTCTGTTGTGGGTGAAAGGTCTAACCCCCGCTCAACAATCGTCTCGAATTCTTCCCGGTTGTATGCGATGCCACCACCATGACCACCCAAGGTAAAAGACGGACGAATAATCGTGGGGAAACCAACCTCGGGCTGGAACTCCCAGGCGGCGGCCAAATCGTGCACCACTTTTGCTTTGGGCACCGCAAGGCCAATCTCCTGCATGGCGGTTCGAAACAGTGCTCTGTCTTCAGCCATGTCGATGGCTTCTCTCTTGGCACCCAACAACTCAACACCATTAGTTTCTAAAACACCTTCTCGCACCAAATCCAAAGCGCAATTCAAAGCCGTTTGTCCGCCCATAGTGGGAAGCAACGCGTCGGGTTTTTCCTTTTCAATGATGCGTGCCACGGGTTGCCAATGTACCGGTTCGATGTACACAGCATCGGCAAGTTCAGGATCAGTCATGATGGTCGCAGGATTGGAATTCACCAGGATGACCCGGTAGCCCTCTTCTCGTAACGCCTTACAAGCCTGGGCGCCGGAATAATCGAATTCACAGGCCTGGCCGATAACAATCGGGCCAGCCCCGATGATCATGATGCTTTTTATGTCTTGACGTTTTGGCATTTAATTCAGCTGATTACATGAAGTATCTAGAAAAATTCTCATAGCGTTTCGTCCATGGCTTGGGTGAATCGATCAAACAAATAACCAATGTCATGAGGCCCTGGACTGGCTTCTGGATGTCCTTGGAAACTGAATGCGACTCGATCCGTTCGTTCAATACCTTGGATGGTTTGATCAAACAATGAACGATGTGTGACTTTAATATTGTCCGGCAAACTGCCCTCATCAACTGAGAAACCATGGTTTTGACTGGTGATCAAAACCTGGCCCGTGGCCAAATCCTGCACCGGATGGTTAGCTCCATGATGACCAAACTTCATCTTGTGGGTCTTAGCACCGCTGGCCAAAGCCATAAGCTGATGACCAAGACAGATTCCGAAAACCGGTATACCGGCATCCAAAACTGAACGAATGGCATCGATGGCGTACTCACAAGGCTCCGGATCTCCAGGTCCATTGGACAGAAAAACACCGTCCGGTTTGCGACCCAGCACATCGCTGGCCGGGGTTGTGGCAGATACGACGGACACTTGGCAACCCCGTTGTGCCAACATCCGAAGAATGTTGCGCTTCACGCCAAAATCGTAAGCCACCACTCGGTACTTGGGTTCTTGAGTGGCCTGATATTCATTCCCCTCGAGCTGCCATTCGCCGTGATGCCAATCGTAGCCTCGCTTAGTGGTTACTTCTTGAGCGAGATCCATACCTTCGAGACCAGGAAACATTTGAGCGGCGTGAACAGCCCGGTCTTCGTCAATGTCCCCGGCCATAAGACAACCCGCTTGGGCACCTTTTTCCCTGAGAATTCGGGTGAGTTTGCGAGTATCAATGTCACTGATAGCCACTACCCCATTTTCGATAAGGAATTCAGACAACGCAGTCCCGGAACGCCAACTGCTATAGCGAGGAGGTAACTCTCTAATAACGAGACCGGCACCATGAATAATGCTGGCCTCCATGTCCTGCAAATTGGCGCCTGTGTTGCCGATGTGCGGATACGTCAGGGTGATGATCTGACGACAATAGGATGGATCTGTGAGGATCTCTTGATAACCGGTCATGGCGGTATTGAAAACCACTTCCCCCACGGAGCTACCCGGTGCCCCGATCGAGCGGCCGCGAAAAACTGTGCCGTCCTGTAGGGCCAGCACTGCAGACTTCTGCACTCTACTCTCCTGAATCTGAAACTACGTTGCGGTCAGGCAAATATGTATTAGTTATGTAGGCCAGATACACAAAACGGGACGAGTCGGCTTAAGAC
>JBCCFQ010000763.1:0-2375 GCA_039029655.1 Pseudomonadota bacterium
AAAAAAATCAGAGTGTTTTTTTATAACGACTCTGATTCTGTAGTTCCAAAAAAGCCAACAATGATTAGCTGTCTTTCTTGTCGTCTTTCACTTCCTCGAACTCAGCGTCTACGACATTGTCATCACCGGGGTCCGCGGTGTTATCGCTACCGGCGGCAGCCTCACCCTCACCCTGGGTCTCAGCGTAGGCTTGTTGCATGATCGCCGCCGACGCTTCAGCCAACGCAGCACTCTTGGCATCTATTGCAGCCTTGTCGTCACCTTCCAACGCGGACTTGAGATCACCCATAGCCGCCTCCACTTTGGCCCGATCTTCGGGGGACACTTTGTCACCCAGATCGCCTAAGGATTTCTCCACCGCGTGGACCATGCCATCGGCTTGGTTACGTGCGTCCACCAACTCTCGGAATTTCTTGTCTTCCTCGGCGTGGGCTTCCGCGTCTTTCACCATTCTGTCGATTTCAGAGTCATCCAAACCACTAGAAGCTCGAATAACAATGGACTGTTCCCGACCTGTGGCTTTGTCTTTCGCCGACACATTCAAGATACCGTTGGCATCAATATCAAAGGTTACTTCCACCTGAGGCATGCCACGGGGCGCCGGTGGGATGTCGGCCAAATCAAAACGGCCGAGAGACTTGTTGTCTCCTGCTCGCTCCCGCTCACCTTGTAACACATGAATGGTGACCGCCGTCTGATTGTCTTCGGCAGTTGAGAACACCTGATTGGCCTTGGTTGGAATAGTGGTGTTTTTGTCGATAAGACGTGTCATCACCTGACCCATGGTTTCAATACCCAAGGATAACGGTGTGACATCTAGTAACAAGACGTCCTTGACGTCTCCCGCCAACACACCACCCTGAATAGCGGCACCCATGGCAACAGCTTCATCGGGGTTAACATCCTTGCGTGGCTCTTTACCAAAAAACTCTTCCACTGCCTCTTGCACTTTAGGCATGCGGGTTTGACCACCCACAAGAATGACGTCGTCGATGTCAGACACAGACAGACCTGCATCTTTCAAGGCGGTTCGGCAAGGTCCGATGGTACGCTCGATCAAATCTCCAACCAGCGACTCCAACTTGGCGCGAGTCAATTTGATATTAAGATGCTTCGGACCACTGGCATCTGCTGTGATGTAAGGCAGGTTGACTTCCGTTTGTTGAGACGAAGACAACTCGATTTTCGCCTTTTCCGCTGCTTCTTTGAGACGTTGCATAGCCAACGGGTCTTGGCGAATATCCATGCCACTGTCTTTTTCAAACTCGCTGACCAAGTAATTGATGATGGCGAGATCAAAGTCCTCACCACCCAGGAAAGTATCACCATTGGTGGCCAGTACTTCGAACTGGTGCTCGCCATCGATTTCAGCGATTTCAATCGTGGACACATCGAAGGTGCCACCACCCAAGTCGTAAACCACGATCTTACGATCGCCTCGCTGCTTGTCCAAGCCATAGGCCAGCGCCGCCGCGGTGGGCTCATTGATGATTCGTTTGACTTGCAAACCAGCAATCTTGCCGGCGTCTTTTGTCGCCTGTCTTTGAGAATCGTTGAAGTAAGCTGGTACGGTGATAACTGCTTCGGTGACCGTCTCACCCAAATAGTCTTCTGCCGTCTTTTTCATCTTCATCAAGACCCGAGCAGAAATTTCAGGCGGTGCCATCTTTTTGCCATTGGCTTCAACCCAGGCATCACCGTTGTCCGCACCAACAATCTTGTACGGCACCATTTCAATGTCCCTTTGAACAACATCATCATTGAAGCGACGACCGATCAAACGCTTAACAGCGAATAAAGTGTTGGTGGGATTGGTTACCGCCTGGCGTTTCGCCGGCTGCCCTACCAGCACCTCATCGTCTTTCGTAAATGCAACCAAGGAGGGGGTAGTGCGATCGCCTTCGCTATTTTCGATGACTTTGGCGCTACCGCCGTCCATTACCGCGACACAGGAATTTGTGGTTCCCAAGTCGATTCCAATGATTCTGCCCATTGTTAAAGCTCCAAATACAAGTGTTTAAATTTGTCTTATGACATGGGGCTTAAATGCAATGGATTCAAGCACCAGCCGAAAAATTTTGCCTTCTGACCTAGCTTTCCTGAGCCTCTACGGCCTGAGCCACAATGACGCGTGCTGGACGCAACAGGCGATCATGCAGCCGATAGCCCTTTTGAACCACCATCAAGACGCTGTTTGGTTCCGCGTCGGCGGAGGGCTGCATAGACAACGCCTCGTGAAATTCGGGGTCAAAGGGCTCTCCAAGAGGATCTACGGTCATCACTTCAAACTTTTCCAAGCCTTGTTGCAAAAGCTTAAGGGTCATCTCGGTCCCTTTAACCAAGCTATCTACTGTGACCTCCTTGCCATCGCCAGC
>JBCCFQ010000764.1:0-2372 GCA_039029655.1 Pseudomonadota bacterium
GACATGGAGGGCAAAAACAGCATCAAGGCCCTTTAGCGCACCCTCTCTGGCCATACGTTCACCACCGGACAGATTTTCATCATCACGGTTTTCCTCGCTGGGTTGAAAAAGCAAACGGACTGAGCCAGGTAAGCGTCCCTCATCGGCAAAGCCTTTTAAGAGGCTGGCTGCCCCCAATACCATAGCGGTATGCGCGTCGTGGCCGCAAGCGTGCATGAGGCCAGGGCGTTCGCTATCAAACGGTGTGCCGTTTTCTTCCGTAATTGGCAGGGCATCCATATCGGCTCGTAGCCCAACAGCCTGCCCACCACCCTCGATATGGCCAACAACGCCCGTCTTTGCTACGCCTGTCTCTGCTTCAATGCCCAAGTCATGCAACACTGACTGAACCAAGCGTGCAGTTTTGACCTCTGTAAAACTCAATTCAGGGTATTGGTGGATCGTACGTCGCCACGCGACAATCTGGTCCTGCAGGGCGGTTGCCCTTGTCATAATTTCTTCAGCTGTGATTTGGTTTTTCATACCCACTAAGTCACACTCCTTTAAGAAAAACAGGCTTATATGATTAACACGGTTCCACAATTCTTGCAAGTACGCAACGCGTCACTGGCGTGAACTTTTTCAAGAACGGGGCTAAGCTCGGTGCCAATCTGATCAAATTGGTAGCTAGCTGTGTAAAGTTCATTGCCGCAAGCGTCACAATACCAAAAGACAGCATCCAGGGTGCCCGGTCGTTTTAATTAAACGACCAACCCCACTGTCCCCGCCGTTCGTTGCGGTGAATGAAGGCGTTTGGCGGGAAGCAAAAATATCTCCCCCTCCTTGATTGGAACATCAACGCGTGTCCCGTCTGCTTCACGAATTTGCAGATTCATATCCCCTTCGAGCTGATAGAAGAACTCCTCTGTTTCGTTATAATGAAAGTCTCGTCGCTTGTTTGGGCCACCAACAACAAAAATCATGAAACTACCTGATTCCTCAAACAATGTTTTTGCACCAACGGGTGGCTTCAATAAGTGGCGATTTTCATCAATCCAGAGGGTAAAGTTAAATGGTGTATAGTTACTAGTCATGCTCAATCACTTCCTTTTTGCTTCTGTCCGTTTTGCTTTAGTTTCCTGGCGAGCTTCGCTCAAAAATGGAACAAAACTCGTGCCGCCTGTACCTAACCCATCTTCCCCATCTTTGCCTTGATGCAAGACATAACGAACCGCCACTTCCATATGCGCTTTGCGAAATTGATCAAGCTCATCAATACATTGATTAAAAACCTCAGCTAACTGAGGCGAGTCGGATTTATGCGCCTGAACAAAGTCATAAATCGACGGCCCTACCGCTAAATCTTCGACAAATCGGCGGTGGCCGGGCGGCATATAATCGCGCATTAGCATTAGAAAAGGTTGAGTTTCCGGGTGTAAATGTTCAATACCCAAGGCGGCATCATAGGCTTGAATCAAACTGCTCTGGGCGGCACTAGCCCCATGCAGTTTGAGTGGTGTCTCGCTAACCCCCTCAAACAGGATACCGGTTTGATCCCAGCCTGCCAGAAAGGGTCGAATACGGTTGTAAAAGATAAAGGGTTCACATTTTTCATAGATGCGGAGTAGTGCTACGTTGACATCTGCAAACACCTGTCGAACGCCCGCTAGCAGTTCTACCACACGATCCATATCCTCCTCGCCAGCAGCCGACTTGGCGTTAACAAGTGGCAAGAGCGCTGTAGCCCCGATCCCTTCAAGCGCGGCCGTCGCGGTAAAAAACCATTGCTCATCCATACCGCCCATAAAATGTTGAACGCAAGCAAGATTATCGGCCTCAATGCCATCATTTGGATCGAGTCTGCGCCAATTATTTAATACCGCAGAGCAGTGTGTAATCACGGGCGGGCGGCCGAGGCGTTCAGCAATCGCAGCCCAAGGGACAGCGATCGCTGCGGGCAAGCGGTCAATCGCTGGGGACTCTGCCCAAATGTAAGCCATTCCCAAGGCAGAAATAATTAGCATGGCGCGTTCAAGTTCAGCTTTGGTCGTGAGCAGGGTGGGATCCGGCGTTGCAAGATTAGCAAGTTTCCTGCGAACGCGGCTGGTCAGAATAAGATAAGGCAGTTCTGCCCCAACTCGATCCCATTCGGCAAACTCAGGCGGGAGTGTGGTGAGCGGATCGTCCGCTGGCAAGAAGCCGCGGTCTGGACTCACATCATAATCGGCCAGGTTAAGCATCAGGTCACCCCTGTGGTTGAAGCTTCAGCGGTATAGTTCTCGTATAGTTTGCCCTCCATGATCTTTTTCATGCGCATAACGGCGTTGTACAAGTCAGTGAAGGTTGTATACAGCGGTGTCACCCCCAGCCGAATATTATCGGGTGCCCGAAAA
>JBCCFQ010000765.1:0-2371 GCA_039029655.1 Pseudomonadota bacterium
ACTTCGACAAAAAAGTCATCACGTGGGACACTAGTACAATTCCCATGCGAACTCTCGCCGACCAACCTCCCCAACAGTTTTCCCTCCAACTATTCCACGATGCCTTCGCCTTTGACCATGACGATGAAGACATGCATGATGTCTTTCCGGCTGAAAATGTCTCCACGTCACCTACCACCCAAGGCTACAAATCCAAACACATTAAGCCATCAAACTATGACGCCTTGGATGTAGCAACCATCGTTAAAAATTGTAAACATCTAAACACCAACCAACAGCAAGACCTGCACACCTTGTTGAAAAAGTTTCCAACCCTATTCTCCAATCAACTAGGTCGTTACCCCCATGAACAAATCCATTTGGACATCGACCCAACCATTCCACCCCAACGACGTCGTGCGTACACCGTTCCCTTCCATCACAAACGCATTTTCAAACAAGAATTAGACAGACTAGTCTCAATCGGCATCCTGGAACCCGCCGGTCGTTCCCACTGGATTGCGGGAACCTTCATCATCCCCAAAAAGGATGGCCGAGTCCGCTGGATTTCCGACTTCCGCGGTTTAAACAAGGCACTCAAGCGCCGAGTTTATCCATTACCAAAAATCGGCGACATCATCTCTCAACGAACGAAGTACAAATTCTTTTCCAAGCTTGACGTCTCCATGCAGTACTACACCTTCGAACTGGACGACGCAAGAAAGTAACTATGCACAATAGCAACTCCATTCGGTCTCTACCGCTACAAACGCCTCCCTATGGGGATCTCTCAATCCCCCGACATAGCCCAAGAAATAATGTAAAGGGTTCTATGTGCCATCGAAGACATCGTCATCTACATCGACGACATCGGCGTCTTCAGCGACTCATGGCACGAGCACATGGAAACATTAGACCGAGTCTACACCGCCTTGGAAAATAATGGGTTCACGGTCAACCCACGCAAGTGCGAATGGGCTGTCCAACAGACCGATTTTCTTGGCCACTGGTTTACCCCTGAAGGTGTAAAACCATGGCAACGTAAGATCGATGCCATACTGGCACTTCAACCACCCAAGACCCTAAAACAGCTTCGATCATTCCTCGGAATGGTCAATTATTATCGCGACATGTGGCCTCGTCGGTCGCACATTCTGTCGCCATTGACACAACTTACCAGCACAAAACATTTCACCTGGGGTCCTCCACAACAACAAGCCTTTGAACAAATGAAGGCCCTCATTGCCGCCGACACCTTGCTCCAATGGCCTGATCCCCATCATGACTTTCACATCGAAACCGACGCATCGGATTATCAGCTGGGGGCGGTCATTAAACAACACGGCCGCCCCGTTGCCTACTATAGTCGTAAATTAAGCCAGGCCCAACGCAACTACACCACCATCGAGAAAGAGCTTCTCTCGGTGGTCGAAACCCTCAAGGAGTTTCGCCCCATCCTTCTCGGTGCGCAAATCCACATCCACACCGATCATCGCAATATCACCCACAAGTTGACTCAATTCTCCACCCAACGAGTCTTACGTTGGCGACTCCTTCTCAAAGAGTATGCGCCAACGTTCCACTACAAAAAAGGATCTCTCAATGTTATTGCTGACGCTCTCAGCCGCGTCCCGACGTCTTCCTTGGAAAGGGAGAGTCCGGCTCCGCAATCATCGAAATTAAACCAACACACAGTCGCTGACTGTCAGTATTCCATTAGAGAACATCACGAGGTGATGGCAATCGCTGATTGCGGGGCTGATGGCCCGGCCGCTGGCCAGAATCAAGAATCAAAGGCTCATCAAGCCACAATCGAAGATTGTAGGACCGCCGGTCCGGCCGATGGCCAACAAGTAAACACTCTAGCTAGCCCAGCAAGTATACTGGAGGCTCAGCCAAAATTACTCGAAGTACTATTGCAACACCCCACCTTCGATGAAGAGGGGCGATTTCCGTTTCAGTTTAAAACAATACGAACGTACCAGCTGGCCGATTCAGCACTGCAGCAGCAGTTACGGGCACATCCCGAACGCTATTTATTGGTCAAGTTTGGCCAAGAGGAACTCATCTGTGTTGAAGACCAGAATGATCCAAAAATCGTGATTCCAGACAAAATGTTGTCCCCACTCATTCAGTACTTCCACGAAGCAACGTCCCATGTTGAAGGCATGCAATGACTGGCACAAACGGTGAAACGTCATTTTCACCATCCACGCATTGATAGCGAAATGGCCGCTCAGATTCAACGCTGCAGCATTTGTCAGCGATTCCGCAGGGGCGGCCGCATTCGGGGACATGCCGCACCACGCGACGCTAACCTACTACCATGGGAAGAGGTCCATTGTGATACCATCGACCCATGGTCCATCGAATTGCGTGGTCGAAAAATTAC
>JBCCFQ010000766.1:0-2370 GCA_039029655.1 Pseudomonadota bacterium
CTAGACCACAATGAATGACGGAGTACGGAACAGTTCTAATGCATGACATGGTTACAAAGTGGTTGACGTCATTAGGCCTTAGCCACTACGCATCTGCATTTCATGAACATGGTATCGACATTGACGTACTCCCTGATATCGACCACGACACCCTGAAAGATATCGGCATCAACAGGGTGGGTGACAGAATGCGCCTCATTAAGGCCGCAAGTTTGCTGGAATCAGTTACTTCGGCTGAGGTTCCTGTAAAAAATAACAGAAACGGTCCTAAAGCCGAAAAAGATTCAATCACTGCAGAGCGGCGTCAGCTCACGATCATGTTTTGTGATCTCGTCGGATCCACAGAAATTTCTAGCATGCTCGACCCTGAAGACCTGCGTCACATTATCAGCCTGTACCATGACAAAGCCGGCCCCATTGTAAGACGCTTCGAAGGGCACGTTGCTCAATATCTGGGTGACGGAATGTTGGTGTATTTTGGGTACCCAAATGCGCGAGAACTGGCACCACAGCGGGCGGTTCATGCTGCGCTCAATGTTATTAGCGCGCTCGAACAAATACGCAATCAGCTAATACAAAAGTTCTCTGTCGACATTACAGTACGTATTGGCATTCACACGGGGCCTGTTGTTGTAGGAGAAATCGGCAACGGCGGAAACAATGAAAATCTAGCACTTGGTAAAACACCGAATCTCGCAGCAAGGTTGCAAGGGATTGCAGACCCCAATCAATGTGTAGTCAGTGCTGAAACCAAGCAACTGCTACGCGATCAGTTCGACCTTATAGAACTTGGTCCCCAGAAACTTAAAGGCATCGAAAAACCCGTCAATAGCTACGCCGTTTCCGGCGTAAAGCACCACGAAACGGTGTTCCAGGCAACACACGAATCAAATTCGAATATGGTAGGCCGAGAGCAAGAACTCGACATTCTTCTCGCGCGCTGGGGTGAGGCATCATCAGGAAAAGGCAATCTAGTTCTAATAACCGGCGAGGCCGGCATCGGCAAGTCTAGAATTCTGAACGAATTTGAGAAGGTAATTAGAATGGGGCGGCACAGCAGACGTGTCTTCCAATGCTCGCCACACTCCAAAGATGTCACCCTTTTTCCAGTTTCCCAGGAAATCACATATGCATCACGCGCACAAAGCGTTGACACTGATGACACCAAAAAAGAGAAACTAATCAGCATCATACGCAGCCGATTTGCCAAATCTAAAAGTGCCCAAGAATTGATAGGTCCACTGCTCGGTTTGGGCTACGCTCAGTCAGCAGAACACCCCTCCTCCTATCACAGCCGAAGAGAAGATTTAATCGAATTGCTATTAGGTGAGTTGATTAATCTCGCAAGCTGTTGCCCGGCGATGGTAGCCATAGAGGATGCCCATTGGGCCGATCCCACGACTGAGGAGTTGCTAGAGAAGTTGCTCGATAAAGTGGACCAACATCGTATCCTCATTATTGTCTCAGCAAGACCAGAGAGTCAGAAAATGTTTGGCAGTCACAAGAACGTGACAAAGCTATCACTGAACAGACTATCCAGAGACGCAGCAGCTAATATTGTCAAAATCACTACAGGAGGCAAGTCGTTACCGGAACACCTTGTCGAGAGAATTACAGCCAAAACCGATGGAAATCCGTTGTATGTTGAAGAGTGCACGAAGACACTGATCTCTTCTGGAGATGTTATTGAGATTAATGGTGAGTATGTTGTTTCGCAAAAGACACTTGAGCTCTCAGTTCCCGCATCATTGCATGATTCATTGATGTCTCAACTGGATCGGCTCGGAAACTCAAAACTGGTCGCTCAAATTGCCGCGTGTATAGGTCGGGAGTTCGAATATTCAACAATTTTGTCAGTATCTGGGTTTGAAAGGTACAAACTTGAATGCGCACTATCGAAACTGCAGCAAGCAGGCTTGCTTATATGCACAGACAGACCACCAAATACTCATTACATATTCAAGCATGCGTTAATTCGAGATACTGCCTATGATAGCCTGTTATTCTCAAATCGAGTGACTGTACATGGCCGAATAGCAAACGTTTTAAAAACCAACTTCAACTCGCCTCCTGCACTAGTTGCAGCCCATTACGAACAAGCCAATGCACATAGCCAAGCGTTCTCATTCTGGATTTCTGCTGCAGAGACAGAGCTCAACAGCGGCTCATCATCCCAGGCTGTGGCACACTACCGTTCAGCCCTACGAATGACTAATCATATGGGTGATGGCCTCGAAGAAGAGATTTTTGATGCTAAGTTGAAACTTGGATTGTGCCTGCAAAGTGCAGAAGGGTACGGATCGACAGAATCAGTTGAATATTGGGACATTTTTTCGCGAGAGTACGCTAAAGATAGAGATATCAGAAAAC
>JBCCFQ010000767.1:0-2369 GCA_039029655.1 Pseudomonadota bacterium
CTTTCACACTGCGTGTATTGTTTACCATTTAAATAATCACTCTATGGCGCTTTCATCTCGCAAAATACACACATACCACGTTTTTCTCGCCTCTCCTAGCGATGTACAGTCAGAGCGGCAGTATGTGCGCAAGTTTTTCGACAATTATAACCGCCATACGGCTCAATTCTTTAATGCCCGATTCGAAGTTATTGATTGGGAAAACTACGCGACGACCGGAGTGGGACGAACACAAGAACTGATCAATGAGCAAACTTTAGAAAAATATCGAGACTCACTTGCACTACTGATAGGGATCATGGCCCAAAGATTCGGCTCACCCTCGGGGAAAGCTGAATCTGGAACTGAAGAAGAATTTAATTGGGCAATGCAACACCATAGTACTCACGGCTTCCCAGAGATCAAATGGTTTTTCCGTAGAGTTGACCAATTAGACGGATTGCCTGCCGATCCAAAAGAAGCTGTCAAGGCACTTGAACAATGGCAAAAAGTACGTGCCTTTCGTACCCGAATGCAGGATCTGAATAATCCTGTTTTCTACACTGAATACCCTAGCAGTGCCGGGTTTGCTGAAGTCTTCGACCGTGACCTCAACCTATGGCTCGGTGCACCAGAACGGCCTTGGGCGATCGAACGTCTATCAAATCTGATATCTGCTGACAGGACAGCAGCTACACTACCCTTGGAGTTTGATACTGAGCGATACCGAACTGCAATACGCAAACGGTTCGACAAACTCAATTTCGAAATGCTCGACACTACAGGCGCGTTTTACAGCGGCGTCCAGTTGTGGAGTGTTTTTGTACCGCAGTCGGTACGGGAGTGTCACCAATACAACCCAAGGCTGCTTGAGATGCCGAAAGAGCATCAGTTGCGACTTCTGGACGCTGGCGAAATCACTGATGAGCAGCTTGTGCAAAATGAAGAGCAGGCAGATCGGCTGCTACAAGATTACTTTACTCAGCCACGCCTTCCGGTACTCGACTTGATCGATGAAGCTCTCGGTACAGAGTCATCATCTAGTGGTCAGAGACTGGTCATACTGGGCGATCCGGGCTCTGGCAAATCCTCGCTGATCCGTTTCTGGGCTCTGCGTTGGTCTCACATTGTTGAACCAACACTCCGCAGCGGGCAACCAATTCCGATTGTAATCGAACTAGGACCTTATGGCCGCTGGCAGTGCGAGGGACAAAAAGACTTCTTCCGGTATCTTGAAGAAGCCCCGGTCTGGTACGAGTGGCCACGCGGCCAACTCAAACAACTGGCTGAGCGGCCCGGACGCATCGTGCTAATGCTGGACGGCCTAGACGAGATCTTTGATGTAGCCACACGCAATGCGGTGATCAACGATATCCAGCGATTTAGTAACCAGTTTGCCGACACGGCTGTCGTCGTAACGTCACGTGTAGTAGGCTATCAGCCACATCGATTGCGCGATGTCGGTTTTCATCACTTCATGTTGCAGGACTTGGATGATGAACAAATTACTACCTTTCTCGACCGCTGGCATGAAGAGACCTTCAACGATGCTGAGCAAGCTGCACCTAAACGCGATCGATTACAACGTGCAATCAATGACTCCAAGTCGATAGCTATGTTGGCGACTAACCCGTTGTTGTTGACAATGATGGCAATCTTAAATCGGAATCAGGAGCTCCCAAGGGACCGGGCTGATTTGTACGCCCAAGCATCACGCATCCTACTGCACCAATGGGACACAGAACGCGCATTGGTTGATTTTCCCGGAATCAGTGCAGAAATCGGCCTGCGAGAAAAAACAGACATCCTCAGACATCTGGCCGCGCACATGCAGAATGGTCCCGGAGGCTTGTCTGGGAATATGATTGACGGCATCGCTCTCACCGAAATTGTCGAGAACTACTTACATACCGAGTTGCGCTTCGAACAAGCTCGCGCAGTTGCACGAGCACTAGTCAACCAGTTAAGGCAACGTAACTTTATAATCTGTTTTGTGGGTGCCGATAGTTACGCCTTCGTCCACCGTACCTTCCTGGAATATTTTTGTGCGACTGAAATCGTCCATAAGTTTAACGTAGCAAAGACGCTCAGTGAGGAGGACTTAATTGCTATATTCGATGATCATTGCCGCGAAGATGATTGGCGCGAGGTCCTAAGGCTGATATGCGGCCAGATCGATGAGCTTTTTGTAGGAAAAATCGTGGAGCACCTAGCCAAGCGAACGGATTTGGATAAGTGGGTGATTAACTCAAGAATTCCATTACCTGAAATAGCATTAGCCATTCTATGCCTCAGTGAAGTCCGTGGGTTAACAAAAGTCAAATCGGCTGGACAGATATTACTTGATACCTGCTCTCAAATCCTCAGAGAGGCAGGGGAAAAGAACTCAA
>JBCCFQ010000768.1:0-2367 GCA_039029655.1 Pseudomonadota bacterium
ACAAAATTGGTAGAGATGTATTCACCGCCAATAGTCCTTGATCCATTCAGCGGGGCGGGTGTACCGTCGCACAGATCCCCGATAGCCGTGTATCGCTTGGTCTGGTTTTGGTGTGCCGTGAAATACAAGGATTTTCGCATTGGTGGGCTGAACAGGTCCCTTGAAGTAACGCGCAAGCCCCTTTGGGATACAGTGCCGCTTAAAGCTCTGGCACCATGACTCTGGCCAATATTGAAAGTCTCCGTACTTCCCCATGGCTTCCGTGAGATATTCCTGATCATTTCTGAATCGTTTACGAATCGTATCGTGTTGCTCCACGAAGTCCTTGTGGATATTGGGACTTGCACCGATCTCAAATCGAAACACCGATGAGTTTCCTGTTTCGCGATGAGGGGGCGGCCAGTTCTTAATCATGCAAAAATCGCCAGGGTGTTCAAAGAAACAGTCGATGTTGTCCAGAATGGCCACATCTAAATCTAAAAACAAACTGGGTCCCACCAAGTCGCCGACATCACCCCGAAAGGTCACCAGCTTATTCCAACCCCTTTCCGGGAGGTTGTTGGGTAGTCCTAGACTAGGTATAGGAAGAGTCTCTATTCCTAAGTCGATACCTTTTGGTTCATCGGTTAAACAAACAAAACGATGTGGAAGAGAAAGATGGCGCGCCACCATACGTTTGAGGATGTTGACATAGTTGGGGTTGTAGACTGTGCCCCACTTCATGCAAATAACATTGACCATCAGTAGGGTAAACGCAAAAGTCTTAGTTGAGCCATGCTACGAACGATTTCCACCATACCCAACCCCACGCTGATGGAGTAGCCTCGCTTACATGTTCAAATAGAGTCATTCAGTTCTGTCCGCGGTGTCCGCTGGCCCTGAGTCCGGACACTCAATCTCGGACACATGGCGGTTTCGCCTCTAGCAGCATTTTCTTTTAAAACAGTCGCTTATACAAGTCTCAAAAGTTGGTACGAGTCTTGCTTAAACCTTTTCATGATTGACCAGCGTCCTATGTTGCACAAACGGTTGAGAGAACAACAATGAAAGCATCTCCCCAACTAGTTAAAGCCGATGAATCCAAGGTGAGAACCACCATGCGCGATACCTCTGGTCAGGACCGAGTCTTAGATACGGGAAAATCTCGGCGTAAGCTTTATCTATGGGGCGGTATTGCCATTGGTCTGGTTGTCTTACTGTTTTGGTTTGCGCCGTTACTTGATCGTTGGTACAGCGCAGATCGAACGGTATCCCGGGAGCGCATCCGAATAGCCACGGTGAAGCAAGGCGATTTTATTCGTGACGTGGGTGTACAGGGGCGAGTCATTGCGGCATCTAGCCCCACTTTATATGCTTCCGTGCAGGGGACCGTCACCCTAGACGTTAAGGCAGGGGACACAGTTACTAAAGATCAGGTGTTGGGTGCGATTGATAGTCCTGAACTGGACAATGAGCTCGAGACCGAACGATCGAGTTTGGATAGTTCTCGGGTGGCCCTGGATCGTCAACGGATTGAAACCAAACAATTAGAGTTGGAAAACCAGCAGCAAGTTGACCTGGCCAAGGTGCAATTGAATGCCGCGGATAGAGAACAACGAAGAGCGGCTTTGTCCTATGAAGCTAATGTCATCAATCAAATCGATTTTGAGAAAGCTAACGACGATCTCGAAACCGCGCGGGTTGAACATCGTCATGCCACCGAGAACGCTCGATTGCAGCAAGAGAGTTTGCGTTTTGAGTTAAAGACCAGGGAACTGGAGCTTCAGCGTCAGGAGCTTCGTGTAAAGGACCTAGAGCGGCGAGTCTCGGAACTAACCATTACCTCCCCCGTAGACGGCATTGTGGGCAACTTGCTAGTAGATCAACGAGCCGCTGTCAATGCCAACCAGCCGTTGCTTGTGGTGGTTGATCTAACGGCCCTTGAGATTGAAGTCCAGGTGCCTGAGGCTTACGCAGACGATCTCAGTATCGGTATGCAAACGGAGATTACTTATGCAGCTACCAAATTCGAAGGTCAGCTGACCGCCGTATCTCCCGAGATTCAAAATAATCAAGTGGCGGGCAGAGTTCGTTTTGTAGGTACTGAGCCCCCCGGCCTAAAACAGAATCAACGGGTGTCGGTTCGCGTAGTGCTGGAATCCAAGTCCAATAGCTTGACCTTACAGCGTGGCCCGTTTCTGGATAGCGGAGCCGGACGTATCGCCTATGTCGTGAATGGCGACGTTGCCACTAGAGCATCGATACAAGTTGGTGCGACCAGTGTGTCCCAAGTGGAAATCCTCAATGGGTTGAACGCTGGTGATCAAGTGATTATTTCAAACGTATCCCAATTTGAGGGTGCGGAAACCGTATTTATTAGTGAATAAG
>JBCCFQ010000769.1:0-2360 GCA_039029655.1 Pseudomonadota bacterium
CTGGCCCGATCCACAGTATTTTGATTCGCCAAATTTCGCTGTCTCCAAGCTAAAACATCTGTTGAGGGCAAAGGCTGTATTTTGTCCAGGTTTATTGGTTCGCCTGAATGTAGAAAAAACCAAAGAGAAAATCGAATGGCAATACGAAGGCGGCCTCAAGGACTATTTGTCGGAAAACTTGGGCAAAGCCGAATGTGTGCCCGAGTCACCTTTTGTCGGTAGCTTTTCTTCGAAAACCGAAGCTGCCGACTGGGCCCTGGTATGGCGTTTGTCCGATGGCGAAGAGATCGCAGAAAGCTATGTCAACCTGATACCGACAGCATCCGGTGGGACCCATGTCAGTGGTCTGCGCGCAGGGTTGACCGATGCAGTGCGGGAGTTTTGCGAGTTTAGAAACTTGATTCCCCGTGGAGTTCGCTTAACTCCGGATGACGTGTGGTCTGATGTTAACTATGTTCTGTCGGTGAAATTACAAGACCCTCAGTTTGCCGGGCAGACCAAAGAAAGGCTGTCGTCTCGTGAGTGTACGGCTTTTGTTTCCGGCGTCGTGAAGGATGCATTTGCGCTGTGGCTAAACCAGCATGCCGATCAAGGCGAGAAGATCAGTCAACTTGCCATCGAACATGCCCAAAGACGAATCAAGGCCAGCAAGAAGGTTGTCCGTAAGAAGATAACTTCGGGGCCAGCATTACCAGGCAAGTTGGCGGATTGTAGCAGTCAGGACAGCGAGAGGTCGGAGCTGTTTTTGGTCGAGGGCGATTCTGCAGGTGGTTCGGCTAAACAAGCGCGCAATCGCGAGTATCAGGCTGTGATGCCTCTTAGGGGGAAAATCTTGAATACTTGGGAGGTAGATCCGGGGCAGTTGTTGGCGTCACAAGAAGTGCACAACATCAGCGTTGCGCTGGGGGTTGATCCAGCCTCAGAAAACCTTGAAGGATTGCGCTATGACAAGATTTGCATATTAGCTGACGCTGACTCAGATGGTCTCCACATTGCAACATTGCTTTGTGCGTTGTTCTTGCGTCATTTCCGACCATTAGTCAAAGCCGGTCACGTTTTTGTCGCTATGCCCCCACTATTTCGAATCGATGTAGGTAAACAAGTCTTTTATGCACTAGATGATGTGGAACGAAAGGCTGTTTTGGATCGAATTGAAGCTGAAAAAATTTCAGGCAAGGTCACTGTTACGCGTTTTAAAGGTCTGGGGGAGATGGACCCGGCACAACTTCGCGTAACTACTATGGCGCCGGACACAAGACGCTTAGTGCAATTGACCATCAATGCCAAAGATAAAACGGATCAAACCTTAGACATGCTGTTGGCTAAGAAGCGTTCTCCTGATCGCAAAAAGTGGTTAGAGACCAAAGGTAATCTGGCGGATCTATGACAATGCAAGAAAATCTCGAAACACTTCCCTTAAAAGACTTCACGGAAAAAGCCTATCTCGACTACTCAATGTACGTGATATTGGACCGTGCATTGCCTCATATCGGAGATGGTCTGAAACCAGTTCAGCGCAGAATTGTTTATGCCATGAGTGAGCTTGGGCTAAGCGCGGCGGCAAAATTCAAAAAGTCTGCGAGAACAGTGGGAGATGTTATTGGTAAGTTTCATCCCCACGGGGATTCCGCCTGTTATGAAGCTATGGTCCACATGGCGCAGCCGTTTAGCTATCGATACCCCATAGTGGATGGCCAAGGTAACTGGGGCGCTCCCGATGATCCAAAGTCTTTCGCGGCCATGCGTTATACGGAGTCTCGGCTGACAAAGTATGCCGCCGTTCTATTAAGCGAGCTTGGCCAAGGTACCGTGGATTGGCAGCCAAATTTCGATGGTACGTTGAATGAGCCTAAGGTGTTGCCTGCTCGATTGCCCAACGTGTTGCTCAATGGCGCCATGGGAATTGCGGTGGGAATGTCCACAGATATACCACCCCACAATATCCGAGAAATAGCCAGCGCTTGTATTCGACTGATCGAAGAGCCAAAAACTACCCTGGCCCAACTGTGTAAGCATGTGAAAGCGCCAGACTTTCCCATGGGTGCAGAGATCATTACCCCGGCAAAAGAAATTAGGGACATCTACAAAACCGGCAATGGCAGTGTCAAGCTACGTGCAACTTGGGAAAAGGAAGGTGGTGAGATCGTGCTTAATGAGTTGCCTCATCAAACTTCGCCCAGCAAAGTTCTTGAGCAAATAGCTGCTCAGATGCGCAACAAGAAACTTCCGATGGTGGATGACTTAAGGGATGAGTCCGACCATGAGAACCCTGTCCGATTGGTTATCGTCCCGCGATCAAATCGTGTGGACTGTGATGCTCTTATGGACCACTTGTTTGCTACCACGGATCTGGAACGCAA
>JBCCFQ010000770.1:0-2359 GCA_039029655.1 Pseudomonadota bacterium
CCCAATATGAAGAAGTTCAAGTCGAAGAAGTGGTAAACAACTGCACACACCTCTCAACACAACAAAGAGACGACTTACTGCAGGTACTTAAAAGATACCCAACACTGTTTAATGGTCAACTAGGACGTTACACAGACAAAACAGTGCACTTAGAGGTAGACCCCAGCGTCAAACCAAGATCAAGCAAAGCATATACCATTCCTCACAAGCAACTAGACGTATTCAAGCAAGAACTTGACCGTCTCGAAAAGATTGGAGTGTTCGAAAAATGCGGTCGCTCCGAGTGGATTTCGGGGACTTTCATCATCCCGAAGAAAGACTCCAGAATCCGTTGGATTACCGATTTTCGAGCACTCAACAAAGCTCTTAAACGAAAGGTATACCCAATGCCTATTATATCAGACATACTGGCACGCCGACCCGGATACAAGTTCCTGACAAAGTTAGACATTTCAATGCATTATTACACATTGGAACTCGACGACTCCTCCAAGGAACTCACGACCTTTGCGACGCCCTTCGGCCTCTACCGGTACCGTCGCCTCCCCATGGGCATTAGCTGCGCACCCGATATTGCCCAAGACGTCATGGTTAAAGTCTTGGAAGACTTTATGAAGGACATCGAAATCTACATAGATGACATCGCGTGTTTTTCCAACGATTGGCCGTCCCACCTTCAACTCCTCACCAACGTCCTCCAATGACTGGAGCAAAAAGGCTTCACGATTAACCCCACCAAATGTGAATGGGGCGTTGCTGAAACCGATTTGCTTGGACATTGGCTAACCCCGGAAGGCATCAAGCCATGGGCCAAAAAGGTTAAGGCCATCCTCAACATGCGCACCCCAAGAAACATCAAAGAACTGCGCTCCTTTCTAGGGCTCGTCACGTATTATCGCGACATGTGGCCACGAAGATCGCACATCCTGGCTCCACTCACCGATCTGTTAGGCAAACGAACCTATCAGTGGACCGACAGCCACACAGCGGCTTTCAACCAAATGAAAGCCATCATCTCCAAGGAAACCCTCCTCTGTTACCCCGACCATAACCAACCCTTCGACATTGAAACGGATGCCTCTGATTACCAACTTGGTGCGGTAATCAAGCAGAACAATCGCCCGGTGGCATTCTACTCTCGCAAGTTGAACCAAGCCCAACGAAACTATACGACGATAGAGAAAGAACTTCTTTCCATCGTCGAAACCTTAAAAACGTTTCAAACCATGCTACTCGGCGCCCGTCTCACCGTCTGGACAGATCATCAGAACCTGACCCATCGGCTTACCGCCTATAGCACTCAACGGGTTCTTCGTTGGCGTCTCCTTTTGGAGGAATACGGCCCCACATTCCGCTACAAGCGAGGCCCGCAAAACATCATTGTGGATGCCCTTAGTCGTGTTCCGACAACGAACACGGTAAGGGAGGGAAATGATCCCATTTATCATACAGACCAACTATCAGTTGGCACCCATACTGACCAATTACCAGTTGGTCCTATCAGCGCGCAAGACCAACTACCAGTTGGCACCAATGAAACCCAACTTCGTGTTGGTGACACAGAAGCCCGATTACCAGTCGGCCGTGTCAATGACCGATTACCAGTCGGTAATGACCAATTACCAGTTGGCAAAGCAACACTGTCAGGCGGATCTTCCATTTTGTCATCGCCTCAATTGTGCGAATGTTTGTTGGAATATCCAACATTCGATGAACTACAAAGGTACCCTTTTGAGTTCGAAACCCTACAAGCATACCAGCAGGAGAGCTCTATGCTACAGGCCAAGCTCAAACAGCACCCATCGAGGTATTGAGAAGTCCACTACGGACCCACGAAGCTGATCTGCTACATCAAGAACGATGGAGATGAGCCCAAGATTTGCTTGACGAGCTCTCTCCTCTCCAAGATAGTTACATGGTACCACGAAGCAATGATGCACGTGGAAGGGATCAGCCGTATGGAGCAGACGCTTCAACGACATTTCCATCATCCCAAGATGCAGGAAACTATCCGACAAGTGGTACAACAGTGCGACGTTTGCCAGAAGATTAAGCGTGGCTCACGCCAATACGGTTCATTGGCACCGCGTGATGCCACGGCCATGCCGTGGCAAGAAATCCATTGCGACACTGTGGGCCCCTGGAAACTCGAATTAAGAGCTTGCACCATCGAGTTCAAAGCAGTCACCACAATTGACCCTGCAACCAACCTGGTTGAGATCAACCCCATCATCACCAAGACAGCTCAAGAAGTAGCGCAAGCGGTCGAAACCAACTGGTTGTCCCGCTATCCGCGCCCCCTTCGCTGTATCAGCAATAAAGGCTCTGAATTTGCGGAAGAATTCCAGGCAATGCTTCG
>JBCCFQ010000771.1:0-2355 GCA_039029655.1 Pseudomonadota bacterium
CAAAGGTTCGACCAGGTGAAGGTCGAGCGATTTCCGTACTGTTCGTTCATGCGTTTCTGTTGTTGCTGACTTACTATTTGGTTAGACCGGTGCGCGAGGCCTTAATCCTGACGGAAGCCGACGCGCAACTTCGGAGTTATGCTGCCGCCATCCAAGCTTTGTTGCTGATTGTCATCATCCCTGCTTACTCGATGTTGTTCAGGGCGCAAGCCAGCAGTCTGCTGATTCAGCGAGTCAATCTATTTTTTGCGTTCAACCTGCTTTTGTTTGCTGCCTCAGGTTGGTTTGGTCTGAAGTTTGGCGCCTGGTTTTTTATCTGGGCCGGGATTTTTAACGTATTCGTCGTAGCCAACTTTTGGGCCTTTGCTGCGGATCTCTTCAACGTAAAGAGTGGCAAACGATTATTCGCTCTTATAGCAGTTGGAGCCACTGCCGGTGCATGGGTCGGAGCGCAGATAAACAAGCAGTTGTTTTCGGAATTCGGGCCCTATGGCATGATGTTGTTGGCGGGCTTAGTTTTGGCCAGCACTCTTATCCTTAGCCGCGCTGCAGAACAGTCAATCCCGGAAGAGTCCCGTGCGGACAAAGACGTGGCTAAGGAGGCGCGACCGAGCGGAGTACTGGGTGGTTTTGAGGTGGTTTTTAGTAACAAGTATTTGTTGCTTATTGCCCTGATGGTGTTTGTTATCAATTGGCTCACAGCGGCTGGAGATAACATCTTGTCCGAAGCCATCAACTTACGCTACGACGAACTTAATAGCTCAAATGGTGTCGAGGACAAGCAGTCATTTATTGGAAGCTTCTACGGGGATTTCTTCGCCAAAGTTACTCTTATAGGTTTTTTGATCCAGCTCCTGCTCGTCTCAAGGTTTTTTAAGTGGTTTGGGGTCGCGGGCACACTGATGATACCTATCGTGTTATTCGCTGCTGGATTCATTGCGATAGGGTTTCTACCTCTGTTTGCTCTAATGCAGTGGGTCTTCATAGTGCACAAGAGCAACGATTACTCGATCTTGAGTACTACTCGGAATGCACTTTTCTTGCCAGTTGGGAGATCCGAGAAGTACGAAGGAAAGACAACAACCGATACCTTTTTCTGGCGTTTTGGTGATATGGCTTCCGGTGGTGCGACCTATGTTTTTAGGAACATGCTGCCGGAGGGCGGCGATTTTATTCAATTCAATATCTCAATCGCGATTTCGCTTTCAGTCGTTCTGTTGATATTGGGTTTAATGGTTGGTCGCGAATACAAACGACTAGCTGCGAAAAATCTGACCAATGCTGCCCCCACTCTGAACATCCCAATAGCGCCCTGTCGGTTGGTTTCCGGTCAGTCTTTTTCGGTCACCTTACCTGAAGACACGTTTGTCGATAATGATCCCGGGGATCTGCTGGTGTATCAGGCAAAAATGACTAGTGGAGCGTTGCCTGGCTGGATGCAATTCGATTCAACCAGTTTGACCCTTTCCGGGACGGTGCCGGCCAACACTGATGTACAGATTGAGATCAAGGTAACCGCCACTGACGATGAGGGGCTTGAGGTTAGTGACTTTTGGCGAATTCAGGTGGCGCGAACCTAAGGCTGATACAGCTCTTTAAAGTGTTTTCGACACATCGAAATGTAGCGATCATTACCACCGATCTCTACTTGAGCTCCCGTGGTAACCGCATTGCCTTGCTCATCCATGCGGATAACCATAGTGGCCTTACTGCCGCAGTGACAAATTGCCTTAATTTCCTTTAGGTTGTCCGCCCAGCAAAGTAGATACTTGCTGCCCTCGAAGGGTTCGCCCTGAAAATCTGTTCGAAGCCCATAGGCCAGCACTGGCACATTGGCTTTATCCGTTACATCAGAAAGTTGCCATACCTGCTCTCTCGTTAGAAATTGAGCTTCGTCGATGAGCACGCAATGGATAGGCTCTTCCTCTAGGTGATGTGCAACAAAGTCGTACAAATCGTCCTCGGGTCCAAAAGCAAAAGCGTTGGATTCCAATCCGATTCTGGAGGTCACAACACCAACACCGTACCGGTCGTCGAGTCGAGGTGTCATGACCAAAGTGTTCATGCCTCGTTCTTTGTAGTTGTAACTGGACTGCAGCAACGCGGTGGACTTTCCCGCGTTCATTGAGGAATAGTAAAAATAAAGCTTTGCCATGATTTGTTGCGTTCTCTTAGGCCCGCGACATGGGTTTTTTCTTGTGTTCCGCAGGCGCTGACTGTCTGATGGCAGTATACTGCTTTAAAACCCAAAAAAGTCCCATTGATGACCGTGTCTGCGAAGATTCCCAATCTAGATCTGGTTCCCCGTGTTGATAACGTGGGGGTACAAGAGCGTGTTGCCCGATTTTGTAGTCG
>JBCCFQ010000772.1:0-2351 GCA_039029655.1 Pseudomonadota bacterium
AAGACGGCTAGTTTGGCGATGAGTTCTCTATTGGCCCAGCGTGGTTCATGAAACTGTTGGCCATAGGCTAACGGCGTAACCTGGTGGTATTCATGAATTGATTCGTCCTGGATGAAACGTATGCTTTTGCGAATTGAGGCCTGCACGATGGTTGAACAGCCGTGTTCGAAGAGTAAATTCGCCATCTTTTGATCACGCTGTCGACCGCAGAGATAGGCTTGGGATACAACTAGGTTGTGCAATGGTGTGTGATCGCCAAAGCCATCTGCATCTGGTAATCCCCTGGCATTCACCTCAGCGGAATGTTCCAGTGCCCATTGGGCAATGGGGTATTCGTCAAAGTCCATGGCCATGTGTAGAAGGGTTGTGTTGCCAATGGGTGTTCCATGAAGACCAAGAGTCTCATCCAGGTGACAACCCAGTTCCAAGGGGTAAATCTCACGGTAGGAATAACGACGACTCAATACACCCGGATCTCGCGCCAAATGTTGTTGTAGTGATTTCAGGTCCCCTAAGTGAAATGCCATCATCGGTGTGTTGGGAAACGTAATACCCGATTCGCGAAATGCCTTTAAGCAGGCGTGCTTTGCCTCGGGCGCACGGGCATAGCCCTCCAGTAGCAAAGCCACTGGTGCTAATGGGTCGCCTTTTTTATCGGTAAGTGGTACGCCAATCTCGCGTAGAAACTTGATGCCGGCCACATTGAGTGACTCACATGGCCCCATCACCGCCCCCGGTTTTGGTAGCGTACCTCTGGCCATGAGCTGTTTGGCCATAGTGGTTCTACCCTTCAAGATGGCACGATCCAAAGCCCAATCAAAATCCTGATCATCAATTCTCAACAAAGCGTCAAAGACATGTCGGCTTCCAAGTTGCGCGGAACAGGCAAGGGGAGGTCCCCAATTGGAAGACACACCGTTAACGGGTTCATGTAAGAGTCGTGGATGTTTTCGTATCAAGTCTTGAACGGATTGGGCATCGTCATCACATAGCGCGTTGAATAGAGCAACACCCTTTTTTAACTTGGGCCAACTGGGAAAATCATGAGCGCGAGCCAATACCAATTGCGCATCCGACAACTTGACGTCTTCGTTTTTGGGCGCGTCGGGATGGAAATCGTGAAACAGGGCGACCGCGTTAGGGTCAGCGCCACGGTAATTTTTCCGTAGCTGTTTCGCACGATTCTTTAAGTGTTCGAGGTTACTTTTTGAAAGCAAGCGCCATCGCGGCGTTACTGGTTTTGACATGCTGGCCTCCTCTCATCACCCGTGTTCGCGATCGGGGAGAAAAAGCAGCGAAATTAGTAAAGAAATTACACGCTCAGGTGGGCTTAGCCCTTTCCGCGAACTGGAGGCGTCCTGACCACAACTTCATACTAACGGAAAGGTTTTCTAGGTCAAGGACTACCGAGGCCGCAGCAACCAGCGACACAGCGCCCAGGCAAGCATACTGCCCACAATTTGTGCCGCGATAAACCCCGGTGCATCGCTGGGTCGAATACCAGAGAAAGAATCTGTCATCGATCGAGCGATGGTCACCGCCGGATTAGCAAACGAAGTTGATGCGGTAAACCAATAGGCGGCGGTGATGTATAAGCCGACGGCCATAGGGACCGCGCTTGGTTTGAACTTTAAGGTGGCGAGAATGGTAAACACCAAACCAAAGGTGGCGACGCCTTCAGCAAACCACTGACCACCACCCGTGCGGATTTTTTGCGACATCTGAAGAATGTTTTCATCAAACATGGCGTGGGCTGCAAACACACCAATTATGCCCCCGGTAATTTGCACCACGATGAAAGCCCAAGCCAATGAGTGGGTGATGTCTCGTCTAAGCAAAAACGCTAAGGTAACCGCCGGGTTGAAGTGTGCTCCGGAGATAGGCCCCAACATAGTAATGAGTACCACCAAGATGGCACCCCGTGGGAATGGTGTTGCCCAGTAGTGCAATGGCCTCATTACCACCCGCCAAGTACTCCGCCATGATGCCGGAGCCCACAACGGTGGCCAGCAGAAAAGCGGTGCCGATAAATTCAGCGGCACACTGTTGAGCTTTTGAGTAGGTCATAAACAAGTTGTTTTTTTTGAGCCTTCTTACCGGAGACCTACCACATTGTCCAGCCCTATGTGACGATGATGTTACAAACGGTCTAGGGGGCTTTGGGTGCCGGCATAATGCTGGCCGATGACGTGGGTGTAGATTTGGGTGGTTTTCACGTCGTTGTGGCCCAGTAGTTCTTGTACAGTCCGAATATCCGTGCCAGACAGCAGCAAGTGAGTCGCAAACGAATGCCGAAAGGTGTGGCAGTTAACCCTCTTTCCCCTGAGCCCAGATGCCCGAGTGGCTTGATA
>JBCCFQ010000773.1:0-2345 GCA_039029655.1 Pseudomonadota bacterium
AACTTCAAGGTCGTGCCGCCAAACACGGGGATCGTCCATCAGGTGAATCTGGAGTATTTGTCTCGAGTCGTGTTTGAAAAAGACACAGGCAGTTCTGTGGTGGCGTACCCCGATACAGTGGTGGGTACCGATTCTCATACCACCATGATCAACGGTCTGGGCATCTTGGGCTGGGGTGTGGGTGGCATCGAGGCTGAAGCCGCCATGTTGGGCCAAGCCATCACCATGCTGATTCCCAATGTGGTGGGCTTTAAGTTGACCGGAACATTACCGGAAGGCGCAACCGCGACAGACCTGGTATTAACCGTCACCGAAATGCTCCGTGACAAGGGTGTGGTCGGGAAATTCGTTGAGTTCTTTGGCGAGGGATTACAACGTCTTCCCTTAGCCGATCGAGCCACACTGGGTAATATGTCTCCAGAGTTTGGCAGCACTTGCGCCATCTTCCCCATTGACGAGGAAACACTCGACTATATGCGTTTGTCAGGCCGTCCTGAATCCCAAGTGGATCTGGTAGAAGCCTACGCCAAAGCCCAAACCATGTGGCGTAACAATGTTGATCCCGATGCGGAATACTCAGATCTATTGCACTTAGACATGGGCAGCGTCGAACCCAGTCTCGCGGGTCCAAAACGCCCTCAAGATCGGATTCCTTTGCGTTCCGCCAAGCAGACTTTTGGTGAACATCTTGAGCCCATCGTTAAGGCCAAGGGTGCGAAATCTGCCGAAGTTTCTATGGACGACGAAACTTTTACCATCGACGATGGTGACGTCCTTATTGCCGCTATCACCAGTTGCACGAACACTTCGAATCCCGCGGTGATGATTGGTGCAGGCCTGCTGGCACGAAACGCTTTGGCCAAGGGATTGAAAGTCAAACCTTGGGTTAAGACCAGTCTCGCCCCAGGCTCCCGCGTGGTGAGCAACTATTTGGAAAAAGCTGGCCTCATGGATGACCTGGAAGGTCTTGGTTTCCACGTGGTGGGCTATGGTTGCACCACCTGTATCGGAAACTCAGGGCCCTTGCGCCAAGAGATTTCCGATGCTGTCGCTTCCAGCGACTTAGTGGGCTGTTCTGTTCTATCGGGTAACCGAAACTTTGAAGGTCGTGTTCACCCTCTCGTGAAGATGAACTTCCTAGCCTCACCACCGTTGGTTGTGGCCTACGCATTAGCTGGCTCCTTGGAAGTCGACTTGTACAGCGACCCTTTGGGACAGGACGCCGATGGGAACGATGTGTTTATGAAAGACATCTGGCCGGACCAACAGGAAATTCATGCAACCATAGCCAACACCGTCAACTCTGATATGTTCCGTGACAGCTATGCCAGTGTGTTTGCCGGTGACGAAAACTGGAATGGTCTGGATGTACCCGCCGGTGAGAGTTTTGATTGGCAAGACGACTCGACTTACGTGAAAAATCCACCGTACTTTGAAGGTATGACCACAAACACTAGCGAAATGGGTGACATCCAAGGTGCGCGCACACTCGCATTGTTAGGCGAGAGTATCACCACCGACCACATCTCACCTGCTGGTTCGATCGCAAAAGATGGTCCGGCAGCCAAATACCTGATGGACAACGGCGTGGAACCCAAAGACTTCAATTCCTTCGGCTCTCGCCGCGGTAACCATGAAGTGATGATGCGCGGTACTTTCGCTAACATCCGCTTGCGCAACCAATTGGCCCCGGGCACAGAAGGCGGTTGGACGACCCACATTCCATCGGGTGAGCAAATGAGTATTTTTGACGCTGCCATGCGTTATAAAGATGAAGGTACGCCGTTGATTGTTTTGGCAGGCGCTGAATACGGTACAGGTTCTTCACGAGACTGGGCGGCTAAAGGCACTTTGTTGTTAGGGGTGAAAGCCGTGATTGCTAAGAGTTTCGAGAGAATCCATCGGTCAAACCTCATTGGCATGGGCGTGTTGCCACTGCAATTTAATGACGGAGACGATGCCGAGTCTCTGGGCCTTACCGGTAAAGAAACTTTTGCCATCAGTGGTATTAACGATGGTAAGAGTGATTCTGTCACCGTCACCGCCACAGACGACAACGGTGGCACCAAGGAATTCAATGTTAGAGTCCGAATCGATACCCCCAAAGAACAAGAATACTTTGTGAACGGCGGTATCTTGCACTATGTACTGCGGCAGTTAGCGGCATAACTAATCCATCGGCTTCGTCTGGGACAACCTGACGAAGCCGACTAGCTTGCAATGACGCATCTTCCACCCGACCTCATCGAGGGACTCAAAAACAGCAAACGCACCGTGGCTGTCACGGGCTCCGGCATCTCCGCTGACAGTGGTATCCCCACATTTCGCGACGCTCAAACCGGGCT
>JBCCFQ010000774.1:0-2343 GCA_039029655.1 Pseudomonadota bacterium
AAATCACCAGTTCCACGACGTACTTGCGGAGTTGTTCCACTTCATCGTTTGGTGTGTCAGGCTCCTGAGCAAATGACGGAACACATAAACATGCTAAAGCGAGATATTGGATGGTTTGTTTCATTTCTTCGACAATCTATTGAGTAGATGTTCTACCTGTTCAATTCTGGTATCAGCGTCGGGCTCATCCAGGGTAAATCGTAAACCATCTTGTCCCTCTAAGCGATATTTTCCCGGATTAACTTCAATCAGAGTAACCAGGGTTGCGGGTTCCACGCTGGTTTCCGGGGAAAAAGTCACCTTACCACTGCTACCAGTGGCCTTGATGGATTGAATTCCTAGCCGTTTGGCCTTTTGGCGAAGTGATGCGTAGGCAAAAAGGGTTTTGGTCGGCGGTGGTAGTAGACCAAATCGATCGATCATCTCCACCTGCAACTCTCGCAACTCCTCCTTGGTTTCTGTTGAAGCAATCCGTTTGTAGAGAATCAGTCGAAGGTGAACATCTGGGATATAGTCATCGGGTATTAAGGCGGGAATATTGAGCTCCACCTCAACCCCATGGTGTAGCGGTGTAGTTAGATCGGGGTCTTTGCCTTGTTTTAGGTCTTTGACTGCCCGTTCCAGCAATTCCATGTATAAGGTGAATCCAATTTCCTGAATTTGCCCACTTTGTTCTTCGCCCAACAGCTCACCAGCGCCGCGAATTTCCAAGTCATGGGTAGCCAGCGTGAAGCCGGCGCCCAAGTCTTCCATTGACTCAATTGCTGCAAGACGTTTTTCGGCATCTCCTGTCAACGCGGCTTTCGGAGGCGCAATGAGATAGGCATAGGCTCGATGATGAGATCGACCCACACGTCCCCGGAGTTGGTGCAATTGGGCTAACCCAAATCGATCTGCACGATGAATAATAATTGTGTTTGCGGTTGGTACGTCGATGCCTGACTCAATGATGGTAGTGCACAAGAGCAGGTTAAAGCGCCGATGGTAAAAATCCAGCATGATTTGTTCTAATTCGCGTTCCCGCATTTGACCGTGTCCGATCCGCAGCTTTGCCTCAGGTACGAGTTTTTCCAACTGCTGTGCCACATTTTCTATGGTCTTGACTTCGTTGTGCACGAAGTAAACTTGGCCACCGCGTCGGATCTCACGAATGCAGGCTTCCCGAATCATGGTGTCATTCCATTCGCTGACAAAGGTCTTTACGGCCAGTCGTTCGGTGGGCGGCGTTGCGATTAGAGACAATTCTCTCAAGCCTCCAAGAGCCATGTTCAGGGTTCTTGGGATGGGTGTTGCCGTTAGGGTCAAAATGTCTACTTCACTTCGTAGCGCTTTTAGTCGTTCCTTGTGGCGCACGCCAAACCGATGTTCCTCGTCGACGATGATGAGTCCTAGGTCCTTAAATTTGACCTGATCTTGTAGGAGTTTGTGAGTGCCAATGACGATGTCTACAGTGCCTTCAACCAGGGCCCTTAACACCTGGTCCGACTGTTTTTTAGAGCGGAACCGGGACAACACCTCAATGTGGACCGGCCAATCTGCAAATCGGTCAACGAAGTTTTGCAAATGCTGTTGCGCCAATAAAGTAGTGGGTACCAGTACTGCGACCTGTTTGCCCTCCATAGTGGCGGTGAAAGCAGCTCGCAGTGCGACTTCGGTTTTGCCAAACCCTACATCGCCGCACACCACACGATCCATGGGAGTTGAGTTCTGCATATCGATTCTAATGCTATCGAAGGCTGTGACCTGATCTGGTGTGGGTTCAAACGGGAACTGATCGGCAAACGTGTTGTACTCATGGTCTTTGGAGTGATACGCATACCCGACCCGAGCCGCGCGACGGGCGTAAACATCAAGTAATTCGGCAGCCGTGTCCCTTATTTTTTCCGCCGCTTTGCGCTTTGCCTTTTGCCATTGATCGCCACCCAGCCGATGCAGCGGGGCTTTGTCGGGGTTGGTGCCCGTATATCGAGTGATTAAGTGTAGTGCATGCACCGGGACATAGAGTTTATCGTCGCCTGCATACCAAAGCTCTAAGAATTCAGTTTTGGTGCCGGCAATTTCAAGTACCGTTAATCCCTGATATCGTCCGATACCGTATTGGTCGTGAACCACCGGGGCACCAACATTCAAATCCGTGAGGTTTTTGATAATGGCTTCGGTGTCCCGAGTGCCTCGACGTTTTTGTTTTTGCCGAACTCGGTCGCCAAACAGTTGTTCCTCCGCAATAACGCAAAGGTTTTGTTCTTCTAAGGTGAAGCCCTTGTCGATGGGCGCGACGGTGACGCCAATTCTGTCCGTACTTTTTATAAACTCGGACCAGGTTTCGAATTGCCGAAAATCAAT
>JBCCFQ010000775.1:0-2339 GCA_039029655.1 Pseudomonadota bacterium
CAGTCCACGAAATATCCCGTGAGTACAGCCGCTGCTGCCGGACAGACGAGGAGGTAAGCCACGGCTCCAACCCCCAACAAGCGATTCATATGTAGCATTCTCAATCATGTAGTGATTCGGCAGCTCAACCCCGGTGGAGAGCTGGAGCCGGTGTTCCGCCAACCCATCCGAAGTATGTACTTCACGGATTCAATGGTGCCAAACTTTGTTTGCAATCGAGCAATAAACCGCTCGGTATCTAACACAGCTGCCGCACGAGCTTGGTGGAATGATCGGCGAAACAACATCTCCACTGGACACAAGTTGAGAGTTCCTAACAACGACTTCCCCTAAACCATTGTGAGTGCAGAGGTTAGCAGAGCAAGGGACCACCCCAGTCATGAACTAGTAGTGATCAGCGTGGGCGCAAGCACTCTGCAACACAAGGCTTGTCTCAAAAAGTTGGTTGTTGACGCACCTCGCGATCTTCGCTGAAGCTGACTCCTCAAACCAAATGTTGGGGTTGTGATGGCCCTAAATTATAGCGGGCAGCAGCGGGTATGGAATGCCTATTCAAGTCACCGTTAAAAGTGTGCACCCAAGGTTGTACGTGCTTTAATGGGAACCTGGAAATTTCGGCTGACCCCGCCCACACTTCACGGGACGAAGGAAAGTCAGTGCACAAACATGCACGTTTTGTTTGGCCGTCGATGGTTGCATCCCTAGCTATGGCCTGCAAGTCGGTCTCGTTGACCAACGGTCTTCGGATGGCTTCCGTGTAAGCGTGAAAAAGGTGCAGATACGGCATTCACTTTTGGCTAGTTCGTTTGCCCCTGTACTCTGCCGCACATGCTCTAAGTGTTCCTCAAGCAACTCTTGCGTATTAAGGTATCCCCAAGCCATAGCATCTCAGCTCCGTATTCGCGTGTCTTGAAACCATATTGGTTATAAAGTCCTCGGAATGACTCGGCGTCTGTTTGCAGTAGAACCTGCCACAAGCTGTTTCAGTACATCAACCGGTGTGCGGAATCCGCATTATGACATACACTTGTGGAACCAATGACAAGTCATATGATGATAGAAGTGCTCAGTTGGGGTTGATCCCCTGGGGAAATGGGATCGCCTCGCTGGGCTGCTCTTTAGGTTCCCGCAGGCCCTCTTTTTGAGCGTCCATGCTTCCCTGTGACAATCACCTATCACAACTTGAGCGGATGACAGGCTATTGAGCAATAAGCTTAGTAACATACCTAGAGATTATCGGACGTTCGCAACGCTTAGATGTTTCACGCCGAAGTAGGTTAGCAGCATTCGCAGCAGAGCACATCGACCTAGGGCAATTCTAAGTCGTTTCAGTGTCCCAATCAGCTTATGGCCGTTCTCATCTGCCGCTTTGGTGCTGACTTGGCGGCTTAATTTGGATTGCTACAGAGTGTCCGTGCTTCAAAAGCTGGGAAACACCCCGGAAAACCAACCATCTTGTGCCGCGAATTGCTTACCTCAATAGAATTGCTCGTTAACGAATAAACGATTTTCGCTACGAGATAATGAAAAGGAGACAAATGAAACACCTGCCACCTTCAAGCGAAGAAAAGGCCAAGATCAATTCGGAAATCAATCAATGTCGCCAACGACAATTTACACTGGCTCTTGCGGCAATTGCGACCGTTGGAGCATCGTCACTGCTCTCACCACAGCACGAGATGACCGCCACGCGATTTACCTCCGCTTTCGCTGCTTTGTTTGTATTGCTGACGATCATGTTCTGGTTTTCGATGGCACTGAGAAGGACGATTGCATCACTCAGCCAATACCTTCAATACTGGGGGTCGAGCTTTGAAACACAGTTTCAGCTGTTTGCCAGATTGAAAGGTACAACGTACTTGAGCATGACATTGTTTGTGGCCGTCGTCTATCTTACGCTTGGGCTGCTTCTCGCTCTAAGCTTCCTAACGACATGTCCTACCGGAAAAATTTTTGGTAGCTCTGTCTCGCCTCACGTGTTAGCAATGTCTGGTTTTGCGTTTTTTGCGCTGTCAATCATTGCACCCACTGTCCTCCGACATCGGCATGAGGACAACGCAAAAAAGCAGTGGCTACAACTACTTGGTGATTCAAACCGCGACGCTGAAACGGCGGTCCAGTGACGCCACCCGTCGTTGGGATGTTCCGGTAACGGATAACAATCGGATCAACACGAGTCATACCGTGACTCGCTTCGGGCTGGTATTGAACGCACCGAACGCAATTATGCGTCGGTCTAAGACACCTCGGTTTCATCGTCGAATGTCACTTAGATTTTCTTAACTCCTTTAGCCATCAGCTGTTTGACGACATCTCTCGGCTTCCTGAGGAAGGCATAG
>JBCCFQ010000776.1:0-2339 GCA_039029655.1 Pseudomonadota bacterium
CTTGGTGGACTACATCAATACCGGAGAGGTGGGGCAAAAGGGCAGCTGGTTGGTGGAGGGCATCGGGGAGGACTTCATTCCCGATATCAGTGACTTTAGTGGCGTGGTGGCCGCATATTCCATCTCGGATGATGAGTCGTTTTCGGCAGCGCGGAACCTCTTACTCAAAGAGGGTCTTCTTGCCGGAAGTTCTTCTGGTACTCTTTTGGCAGCGGCATTGAAGTACTGTCGTGGGCAAACCGAACCAAAACGAGTCGTTAGTTTTGCATGCGATACGGGTAACAAATACCTCTCGAAGTTGTACAACGACTTTTGGATGGAAGACCAAGGATTCATCAGCCGTGAAACCCACGGCGATTTGCGCGACTTGGTTGGCCGTCCCCACGGCGAAAAAGCGACTGTTGTCGTTGGGCCCCAGGATATTTTGACCACCGCACACAATCGATTGCGTAACGCCGGTTTTTCTCAGTTACCGGTGATGGAGGGTGATCGTTTGGTGGGTGTACTGACCGAAGAAGACATCATGCTTTACGCGTTTGGTAGTCCCCAGCGGTTGCAAGATTCGGTTGAAAAGGCCATGCGCAAAGCGTTTGTCAGTGTGGATAAGACTATGCCTACCATCGAGTTAGTCGCGTTGCTGCAAAGCCAACCATACGCCGCCATAACTGATGGAGACAGGCTGTTAGGGCTTGTGACGCGATCCGATGTCCTAAACTATTTGCGTAAACAACTGTGAGCTTGTGAAGGACCAAAAAAAGCCACTTAAATTCGCAACCCGTGCTATTCACGGCGGTCAGGCACCGGACCCAACAACTGGATCGGTTATGCCGCCGATTTACGCTACGTCCACCTATGTACAACAAAGCCCGGGTGTTAACTCGGGTTATGAGTACGCTCGTTCTAAAAACCCAACCCGTGAGTCTTATGAACGGTGTGCAGCAGATTTAGAAAACGGTGTAGAAGGGTTTGCGTTCGCATCTGGCATGGCGGCGATCGCCACCATATTAGAGTTGTTGGATGCGGGCGATCACATTGTCTCAGCCGATGACATCTATGGCGGAACACTGCGTTTGTTTGACAAAGTTAGAACGCGTTCTGCAGGTTTACAAATTACCTACGTAGATATGTCTGATCTTGACGCGTTGGCCGCATCCATCACTCCCAATACCCGTATGCTTTGGTTGGAAACACCCAGCAACCCAATGATGAAGCTGCTAGATCTTCAAGGGATTGCCGAAATTGCCAAAGGAAAAAATCTGTTGACGGTGGTGGACAACACGTTTGCTTCACCCTGGATACAGCGACCGCTGGATTTTGGTCACGACATCGTCATGCACTCAGCGACCAAATATTTGGGTGGGCATTCTGACGCCCTGGGCGGAGTGGTGGTGGTGAAAGACCAAGAACTGGCCAAGGACTTAAGGTTTCTACAAGCGTCAGTTGGCAGCATACCCAGTGCCTTTGATTGTTTTTTGATCCTTCGGGGGATAAAAACCTTGCCAGTGCGTATGGCTTGTCAGAGTCAGAACGCAGAAAAGATTGCCCATTGGTTAGAGAAACATCCGGCGGTAGAGAAGGTTTTGTATCCTGGGTTAGAGAGTCATCCGCAACATGAGCTTGCCAAGGCTCAGATGGCGTCTTTTGGTGCCATGATCAGTGTGGTCATCAAAGGTGGGGAGAAAAAGGCACGGAAGTTTTTGGAGAATACCCAATTGTTTCAGCTTGCCGAGAGTTTGGGTGGTGTGGAAAGCTTGATAAACCATCCAGCCACTATGACTCATGGATCCATGCCAGAGGAAGCAAAGCGTGCTATTGGGATGACGGATGATCTTGTGCGGCTTTCCGTGGGAATCGAAGATGCCGATGACTTGATAGGTGATCTTGAGCGTGCGCTTGTCACGTTGGTTTAGTTAGCCCTTTGTTTTTTCAGTCCGTGGTTGCTTGCGGCGTGTTCCGGAGACGATCGGCAAGTATTTTTTCACCCGCAGGCTAAACAGTTCAAAAATACTTGCCGATCGTCTCCGGAACAGCGGATTTCTTCGTCGTCGCAGAGCCATCTACTGTCAGGACATAGACAGAAACTGCTGAAGTAGAGCCTCGATTCAGAGTGTGCCTTCAGAAACGATGATAGACCGCTGATTGTCAGGGTCGAACGCTACTACCCGCCAACCCTCGTAGTGGACTGAGTGGGTATAGCTTATCCAGTTTTTGGTTCGCAGCATTTCGTATTCTTCTTTATCTATCTGGACAACCTGATAGTGGGAATCATAGTAGTCAGGATTGGGTAACCAAGGTGGAAGTTCGCTCGTAATACCAAGGGATGCGGGGTCGCTTAGTTC
>JBCCFQ010000777.1:0-2334 GCA_039029655.1 Pseudomonadota bacterium
CGGGCTCACTGCTGAGGATTTTGCGCCTACCTTCGTCAAGTATACCGAAGCAGCTGATATTGTAGGCCGGCAGGATGTGCAGTTAAATTTTGGCGGCCCGTTACTGAAAAACAAACTTGGCCTTCGTTTTACGGGACGCTTTTTCTATGATGAAGGCTCCGCTGTTGGCCGGCGCCTTTTCTCGCCAGCAGATTCATCTCAGAACCTCAATAGCGGGGGAGATCCTTCGAACTGGATCATTCAATCGACGGGCGATCAGTCGTTTGTGCCTTCCAGAGCCTGGCGGTATTCGTTTAATACCAGTCTGGTATACAATATTAACTCGAAGCTGCAGTTTGATTACAATCTGTTCTGGCAACAGTCTCGAGGTAAAGGATATAGCCAGAACCGGAAGTACGTACCCGATGGGAATAACTGGAATTACGGGTTTAGTGCCACGCACATCGCCGGCTTGCGTTGGACCATCACCAACAACAGTTTTGCAACCGTCTCCTACAGTTTTTTGCATGATCGTAGCCGCAGCGAACTCTATGACGTGCCCGGTGATTTTGCTTCGACGGGTATTCTTGATGATCGGTATGTATCACCACAGTTGGGGTCATTGGCCGGCACCAACGGTTTGGCCACGGGCGGGAATGATCTCTTTTCGAACAACCTATTAACACAGACTCAAAGCATCGTTGCTGACTTCACCGCCCAGGTTAATCGGGTGCATCAAATCAAGATTGGGGCTTCGGCCAGATTGCACGACCTGAACAACGGTTCTTACGGTATCGAAGTATCCTCTCGAACTGGTTTTCAGCCTGTGCCGGCAATAGATCGGTTTGCGAGAGACACGCTGCTCACCAAACCGCTGGAAATGGCTGCTTACATCCAGGACAAAATGGAGTTCGGCAACCTCATCGTGAATGCCGGCGTGCGGCTCGACTACTTTGATCCCAACTTCGATATCCCCATTGATTGGACCCAGGCCGGTGAAGAACAAATTCCCGACCTTGACAACCCCGGTCAGTTTATCAACAACAGAACTGATGCTGATATACGCTGGCAGATCAGTCCACGTATTGGTATTGCGTTTCCGATTTCCGAATCCGGTGTCATCCGCTTTTCGTCGGGGCTTTTCTTTCAGATTCCTCCATTCCAGCGCCTCTACTTGAATCCGGAGTACGAGGTTAACCCGGGAGCAACGTCGAATGCTTTTGGCAACGCTGGCATAGATCCCGAGCGCACCCTGACCTTTGAAATTGGCGTTCAGCAGGGTATTACCGAAGATATTGGCGTAGAGTTTACGATGTTCTCCAAAGACGTGCGCAACCTGGTGGGGCAGCAGATCAATCGCGATGTAGAGACTACAAACTTTTCGGTGCGATTTATCAACCGGGACGTGGGCACGGTGCGTGGTGCAACGTTGTCAATTTTTCAGCGGCCCATCGGTATGCTGAGTTGGGATCTCGATTACACGCTTCAGTTTGCAGAAGGCACTGCCTCAGATCCTGGAGAGGCTTTTCTCAGATTTTCGAGTGGCTTGGATGAGGTGTTGGGTCTGGTGAGGCTCAACTGGGATCGCCGGCACGTTTTAACAAACAGCATCACCGTGGCGCCCGAAAACGGACTCGCTGTCACTTTTATCAATCGATTCCAGACCGGTACGCCGTATACGACTATCAGAAACTTCATTCGATCTTACATAGATAACAACGGCGTGAAGCCCACTAGCTTTACAACGGATATGCGCCTGTTTTATCGGCCTAAATTCCTGAAATTTAGCCCTGAATTGTTTCTACAGGTAGATAACCTATTTGATACCCGAGCCCACGTCAATGTGTATAACGATACGGGAAGAGGTGATGAGTCTGTTTCCCTGGAGCAGTTCCGTCGGAGCGGTACGCAGGTGGGCGGTGTGAACAGTCTGGATGAGTTTTTCTTCAACTACGGGAATTTCACCCCACCTCGCCGAATTACGCTCGGCTTACGATTTGAGTTTTGATGTGCCAACTATTTTGGCGTGTTTGATATGAGACGTTTAATGTATAGAACACTACCGAGAATTGGGAAGCTGGCATGCACGCTGAGCTTTCTGTTATGTGTGGCTTGCATCGTGAAGCCGGCTATTGCACAAGAAGGGTCAGCGATCCCAAAAGATTTTCGCGGTGAAGATGCCTCTATTGCCCGAGGATTATTAACCGGCAACCTGATTGAATCCAATTTCAGGAATCAGGGCGAAGTAGCTCGCGTGGGTGATACACCCTGGAGCAACTGGCCGCGTGGCGTGGGCAACAGACATATCGATGGTATTGTGCCGCTTGCTATTGGCAGCGTGAGAGGTCTTCGGGC
>JBCCFQ010000778.1:0-2331 GCA_039029655.1 Pseudomonadota bacterium
CATGGGCGCTAATTGGGGTCCCATCGGCTTGTCGGGCGCCCCGGATACCCACCTGAGTCTCCAAATAAACCGCACCTTCTTTCGCCAGTTCCTTGGCGTTGCTGGCCAGTGTTTCCGCTCGGAGGTAAGGGTTTGCTAAGAGTGCATTCAGCCTTTGCCAATGGGTTTCAAAAAACTCGTTGCGGCCCTCACCAGCCTTATCCAGACGGATGCTGTCCATCCAAGCGGTTTTTTGTTCTTGGTTTAAGTCTTTGAGTAGAGCGTATTCTTGTTTTTCACATTCTGGAAGAGCATCGAACTCGGTCTTCTCGATGTTTCTGAACAACAAAAAGTAAGGAAAGATTGTGTCTGCGTAGGCTCGACAATTATTGATACGAACTTTCGTATAGTAAACGTAGCCGTTGTCCTCTTGGGCAACCGCAATCCGGTACCACTCTTCAGAAAATACCGAACCGGAATTGTGATTGTGTAAGTCGCCACCCTTGGGCATGAAATAAAGCGTGCGATACAGGTCCTCATCTGAACCGTTGTGTTTTAGCGTTTCAAACCAATGCGTATCGCCCCACGCGTTTACGCTAAGAGAAATGAAGACTAATAGGGACATGATGAGTTTCATTTGTCGGCTCCCTGTTTCCCTTGCCTATTGGGTATGAGTAATTCCAGCAGCATAGCAACAAAAGCGCCACTGGATACGGGGAAGCTCATTACTGAGACTACGGTTTCAGGTAAAAACGACATTTTTGGAGCGATGACTGACAGCATGAGGCCAGTGATCACGGCAATTGCGGTCAGACCCCAATCGCGACCCGTCGGTGACGCGGATTTAACAATGAAATACCCCGATACTCCTACCATGATAAACATCAATAATGTGGCACCGTACAAGACCGCAGACGGTAACACTTGAAAAACACTTCCAACCACGGGTACCAATCCCACAAGTATTAAAAATGCAGCGACAAAGATTCCTATGTAACGACTGCAGACCCGCGTAATTCGAATCACACCGTTGTTTTGGCTGAAGGTGGTACTGGGGAAGGTAGACAAAAACGCTGCCACTAGGGAGCTCACGGCCCCCGCGAGTACACCACCCTGAATTCGTTTCCAAAATGAATCGTCACCCAGTTTGACTGAGGATAATTCAGCCGTGGCGGTGAGATCACCGATTGATTCGGTCGCGGATATGACGAAGATTGGCATTAGGACCAGAATCATTGTGAGGTCTAAGGCGAGGGGGTAACGTCCAATCTCGGGAAGAAACGTCACTTGGATTTCAGACAGTGGAGAATAATCCACGGCGCCCAAGGCAAGGGCCAGTAAAAAGCCCGCCACTAGTCCGATGACGATACTGCTGATACGCCAAAACGTACTACCAAAACGTACGACAACAATAATCACCACAAAAACAGTGCTTGCTAAGAGCCAAACCTGCCACCCTGCTTCGCCGGCTGACAGATATTCTCGTTGTAAATTGTTTAGGGTAGCCCAAACTAGAGTAAGCCCCAGTAACAGTACCGTGGCCCCGGTGACGTTAGGTGTAATAACCTGGCGTAGCCGCTGAATGAACTGACTCAACACCATGGTTAAGATGGAGCAAATAGCACAGGCGCCAAAAATCATGCCTAGGACCTGCTCAGGCGGATTTTGTTCTATCGCGTTGCCGTAAAGAAAGAGTATTGGGCCGATGAATGCAAAACTGGTTCCTTGAACACTGAGCAGACCCGATCCCAAAGGACCGAGACGAATGACCTGAATCAATGTACCAAAACCGGAAACAACAAGGGCGGCGCTGATTAAATAGGTGGAATCTTCAAGCGATAGCCCCATACCCAAAGCAATCAGAAGTGGTGCGGTAACCAAGCCGCCAAAGGCCGCTAGGAAATGTTGTAGACCAACGAAGGTGGCGACCCCAGGTGACGGACGATCATCGAGAGCAAAGGATTGATTTGTTATTGTCATTTGTCGCACCAATATACTCCGTCCATTCCTGCCTTGCTATTTGTTTGGCCGCGGGCCTAGGATGGCGATAACCATTAACAGGAGCCAAGTCATGCGAGACTTTATTGCCAATATGCCAAAAGCAGAGTTGCACGTGCATCTGGAAGGAACACTAGAGCCCGAGCACATTTTTGCACTAGCGCAGCGCAATGACATTGCTCTGGATTACAAGACACCAGAGGAAGTTGTGGCAGCGTATGACTTTTATGACCTGCCGTCGTTTTTTTCAAATTACTAATCCGCCCAGAACCTGCTGCGAACGGAACAACAAATATAAGAGTTGGCCGATCAGTATTTTTTAAGGGTAGCGGCGGACAATGTGTTATATTTATA
>JBCCFQ010000779.1:0-2327 GCA_039029655.1 Pseudomonadota bacterium
ATGTCGATGTCGTCGTCAAACTGGTAATAGTTTGCGGCGTGCTGCAAGCGATTGCTTACTTGGTGCTGCTGGCGGCGCCGATCATCGGTATTGTGAGTTATGCCGATATCTACAACACGCTCCGTGAAAGTGATGAGTTTATTTTTCGTCACGATCCGAGTGAGGGTGCATTCATTGGTTTTTTCTACAAAGGTGCATTCCATCTTTGCGTGGCTGCAGTTTTTCTGGTCATCGACGATGCTCGAAGAAACTACTGGCTTGCACTGGTGGTGATGGTTGCAATCGCGTTAACACTAACACGAGGTTTGATGGTGGGGTTGGCGCTGACATTGGTTGTCGGTGCTGTTGTTGCTCCAAAGCGGCATACAATGGTCGTTTTGTCGGCACTGGGTGTGATACTGATGGTCGGTTTTGGATCACTGGATTTGCTCACACTCGCCAGCCGACCGACATCCGATAGCGTCCGGCTCGACGACTTACAATTGATCTGGGAGCAGGTCAGTCTGGAAATGTTGTTGCTCGGCAATGGTATTGGCTCAACTATCGGTAGCCGTGAGCGCATTGAGATGACGTATCTGGAAATCTTGTTCAAGCAAGGGCTTTTGGGCCTGGCGTTCTGGGGCTCCCTCCTGGCATACAATTTTATGAATTACTGGCGAGTGCGAAGTCGTTACCCAAAGCGTGCGTTGGCACTACTGTCGGCATCGGTGTTTGTGTATTTCGCAACCGCAACAAATACGTTCCTAACGGGGTCGATCGGCATGTCAATCGTGCTGTTGGTTGCAGTGTCACTCGGCGTGTTGCACCGGTACGATCCCACCCCGCTCGGGGTGCCAGAGTCATCGCAAACCGATCCACCTCGCGTGCCTGCAGAGGGCGGATCGAGAGCGACCACCTAACAAGCCGGAGAATCCCCTGTTGATTTCTGTATGCATGGCGACTTACAACGGTGAGGCTTGGATTAAGATCCAGCTTGATAGCATTCTTGAACAGCTGGGTGAGGCTGATGAGGTGGTGCTTGTCGATGATGGTTCAACTGATTCGACACTCGACGTCGTCGCCGCGATTGATGACACGCGTATCAAAGTGTACAAGAACAGTCGCAACCTGGGGGTCGATAGAACATTCGAACGCGCTATTTCTCTCGCCCAAGGTGATCTGTTGTTTCTCTCTGATCAAGACGATATCTGGTATCCGGACAAGGTGGGAAAAGTGACTGGGTTGTTTGACAGCGACCCCACCACAACGCTGGTACTCAGTGATGCCGCAATCATTGACGCCGCAGGGAAAACTGATGGCAGCACTTACTTCGGTGATCGCGGCAAGTTCTTGCCAGGCGTTGTGCCAAACTTGGTGAAGTCTAAGTTTCTTGGGTGTTCAATGGCCTTTAGGGCCGAAATGGCGGCAAAGTCGCTACCGTTCCCTCATCCCATTCCAGGTCATGATATGTGGATCGGTGTGATAAACGAGGTCTATGGGAAGTCGAGGTTTGTTGATGAAACGCTGATTGGCTACCGGCGTCATGGCAGTAACGCCAGCCCCTACACACACCAGGGTCTCTGGCAGATGCTGGTCTGGCGATGGCAGCTGCTGCGGGGATTGCTAATGCGGATGGTGAGACTGCTTGTGGCCGGGAAGTGACCGCAAAATCAATTGAGTGCTCACTTTCTTTCAGAGTAGAATACAGCCTATTTTTTTGGGTTACCCTGGTTAACGGAAGTGGGTATTGATTTGCCCTAACAGCGCCTTTTATAGGCGCTGTTTCGTACGGGAAGATGAGAATTTTCAATAGTTGACTATGAGCCAACGAGACTATCAGATCTGCACCAACTGCATCATGGATACCAGCGATTCGACCATTAGCTTCGATAGCAAGGGATGGTGCGAGTACTGCCAGAATTTCCACAGCAACATCAAACCAAACTGGAATCCTGGCGAACAGGGAATCGCGGAAATCACGCCGATAATTGACCGGATCAAAGAGGACGGAAAGGGGCGTGACCACGATTGTCTGATTGGCATCAGCGGTGGTCTGGATAGCTCCTATGTCGCCTATGTCGCCAAGGAAAAATTTGGGCTGCGCCCGCTTATGTTTCATTGCGATGCGGGATGGAACTCCGATTTAGGGGTTAGCAATATTCAATCAATAATTGAAGGGCTCGGGCTCGATTTGGTAACCGAGGTTATCAATTGGGAGGAGATGAAAGACCTCCAGCGCGCCTACTTCAAATCCCAAGTTTCGTTTGCCGATACGCCACAAGACCTCGGGCTGTTCTCAGCTATCTACAATTTTGCTGCCCAAAATGATTTTAAGTATGTGATTACCG
>JBCCFQ010000780.1:0-2319 GCA_039029655.1 Pseudomonadota bacterium
CACTCATGGTTTCTTTCAGGATCGCGGCTACCCGATCGCGTCCAGGAAAATACTCCCACTCAAATGCGTGGGGGTATGGGATGTCCCAGCCAGCAACGCGTTTGATCGGCGCTTCCAAATGCCAGAAACAATCTTCCTGCACCCGGGCTGACAACTCTGCTCCAAATCCACTGGTTAACGTTGCTTCGTGAACGATCACACATCGTCCAGTTTTTTGGACTGAGTCTCTAATGCTGTCCATGTCTAGAGGCTGCAAGCTGCGCAAATCCAAAATCTCCGCGTCGATACCGGTTGATTCAGTTGCCGCCAACGATACATGCACCATGGTGCCGTAAGCGATAATGGTTAGATCCTTGCCGCTGCGAACCTTGCGCGCTTTACCCAACGGCACGGCGTAGTGACCTTCTGGCACTTCCGCGTCTGGGTGGCCCTTCCAAGACGCGGCGGGCTCATCCGGGATACCGGCAAATGGACCGTGATAAATCCGTTTGGGCTCGAAGAAGATAACCGGGTCGTCGTCCTCGATTGCGCTGATCAGCAACCCTTTCGCGTCATGTGGGTTAGACGGGATCACTGTCTTTAGCCCGCATACGTGGGTGAACAGCGCTTCGGGACTTTGAGAATGAGTCTGGCCGCCGCGGATACCACCACCACAAGGTGCTCGCACCGTGATGGGGCACCAAAATTGCCCCCCTGATCGATGCCTTAATCGCGCAGCTTCTGATGTGAGTTGATCATAGGCTGGATAGATATAATCGGCGAATTGGATTTCTATCACCGGTCGTAAACCGTTGACACCCATACCAATGGCCGTGCCGACAATGCCCAATTCACTTATGGGTGAATCGAAGACTCGGTTTGAGCCAAATTTTTCTTGAAGACCTTCGGTGCAATTAAAGACGCCACCGAAGTAACCCACATCCTCACCGTACACTATCATGTTGGGGTCCTTATCCAACATTACGTCGTGGGCCGAGTTAATGGCCTGAATCATGGTCATGGTGCTCACGGTTACTTCCCCAGCAATTTACGACGTTGTTCTATGAGGTCAGGTGGTATGTCCTTGTAAACTTGCTCAAACATGGTGGCCACTTCAGGACGTTGGCCGCCACTTAAGGTTCCGTATGACTCTGCTTCTTTGTAGGCTTTTGTGACTTCAGCCGCGACTTCATCAACCATGGCGGTGTGTTGAGTTTCGCTCCAGCCTGCCTGGGTCAGTAGATGGCTCTTCAACCGTTCGATGGGACAACCCAATGGCCAGTGGCTCCACTCGTCTTTGGGTCTATATTTGCTTGGATCATCGCTGGTTGAATGGGCTGCAGCTCGATAAGTGACAAACTCTATGACGGTGGCGCCATGGCCTTGCCTTGCTCTGTTTGCCGCCCACTGTGTCGCTGCGTAGCAGGCAAGAAAGTCGTTGCCATCAACTCGAAGGCTGGGGAGACCGTACGCCAGTCCTCTTGCAGCAAAGGTGCTGCCACCGCCGGCAATGTTTTGAAATGTTGAAATTGCCCACTGATTGTTGGTGATGTTGAGCAAAATTGGTGCATTGTAAGTGGCAGCGAAGGTTAGCGCTGCATGGAAGTCGTTTTCGGCAGTGGAGCCGTCACCAATAAAGGCGCTGGCGACACCGTTGCCACCTTTGTAAAGTTCCGCCATGGCCCAACCCACTGCTTGGGGGTACTGAGTACCAAGATTTCCCGAGATGGAAAAAAACTGATGCTCGGGAAAGGCATACATAACAGGTAGCTGTCTACCCTTCATGCGGTCCTTGGAGTTAGACAAACAGTGACACATCATCTCTACCAAACTGGCGTTACGTGCCACTAACCATCCTTGGCACCGATAGGTTGGAAAACACATATCACTAGCGGTTAGCGCCATGGACTGAGATACCGCTACAGCTTCCTCTCCGGTGCATTGCACATAGAATGACATTTTGCCTACCCGCTGCATCTTGATCATTCGTTCATCGTACAAACGTGTTTTGATCATAGCTCTCAGACCCGCCACCTTAGTTTCGGTGTCGGGTAGTAAGCTCTCCCAACCGGGTACGGCTGTCCCCTGGTCGTCCAGCACTCTAACCAGACCTTTGGCGTAGTCGCTGAAGTGATCTGCAGGCGCATCCATAGGTGGTTGGGGCAGGCCCCCGGGCTCCGGAATATTCAGATAACTAAAATCCGGTTTTTCGTTTGGCCGGGCTGGGGGTTCAGGTACTTCAAATTTGCTCGATTGGTGCATCGAAAAAAGCCCTTGGAATCTAACGGTCCATGGTACCAATTCTGACGAGACCGAAAGTTGCTTTCGCACTTGGAGGGG
>JBCCFQ010000781.1:0-2319 GCA_039029655.1 Pseudomonadota bacterium
CCAGAATGTTGGTTTGTTCGGCGATGTCATTAATCAGCTCAACGATGTTGCCGATCTCCTGTGAACTCTCGCCCAATCGCTTAATACGTTTGGAAGTTTCTTGAATGGTTTCGCGAATGGCGTTCATACCGTCAATGGTTCGGCGCACAGCCTCCGCACCCTTATGGGCCACATCCACCGAGTGACGAGCAACATCTGAAGATCGATCTGCGTTACCGGACACTTCTTCAATGCTCACCGCAATTCCTGAGATCGCTTCGGTTGCGGAAAAGACTTGGTTGGATTGATTATCGCTGGCCTCAGCCAGATGTTTCGCGGAAGCTTGGGTTTGCCTTGCCGCGGAGTCCAGTTGCTCAGCCGTGTCGTCGATGGTGGTAACCAATTCTCGTAACGCTTCGATGGCATAGTTGATGGAGTCTGCGATTGCGCCAGTGATGTCCTCGGTTACCGTGGCTTCTACCGTTAGGTCGCCATCCGCCAAACTACTGAGTTCATCCAACAATCGAAGAATGGCTTCCTGACTCCGCACCGCATCTTCATTGGCTGACTTTCTCTTGCCTTGAGCAGACATATAAGCCAAGCCCATAAAAGCCAAGACCAATCCCGCCAACCCGACAAACATAATGGGGAAATACGGTTGAATTACCGTACTCAAGGTGTCTTTGAGGAGGATGCTCACAGTGGCGAGCATCAGCAAAAACAACTGTAAGGCCATTAAAGAGGGAAGCAACTTACTACTAGATTTTTCGTCGGCCATTTCTCATACCCAAAGATTAAAAAACGTAAAGCTCATTCAGCAGCTTGCGCAAAATCCACGCTTTCCACCACCTGTCGCAAACTCAATATGGGCCAACTATCGCTTCCTCGGGCAAAACTGCCGGCCAAATATTGATTGTAATCGTTCAGTCCTGATTGAGACGCCAATATGCTGGTGTCTCGGAAATTCGTTTCACTAAATCGTCTGAAGCCAAAGACTTCGTTTACCGCAAATCCAGCGGACACCTCGGGGTGACTGACGGATATGACACGGGCACGTCGATCAGGACGGATGTTTGTTTCAGCGGCAAATCCGCTCATATCAAACACCGGTAGCAGTTGGCCCCGAACATTGGCTAATCCAAGCACCCAAGACTTGGCACGAGGCACGGGTGTAATGGCTGGATACTCCAGGACTTCTCGCACTTCAGAACGAGGAACAACAAAACTCAAAGTGCCGATACGAATCCCAACGCCAACCCATTCGTTAGCAGAACTACCCACCACGTTTTGACCCACGGCGGCCGACCGACTTCTCCGCTCTAGCTCAACGAGCAAGTCAAACGGCTTGTGTCGCAAGTCTCGTAAGTCAATGGTTGCCGACATTAATCGCGATCCAACACAGATTTCACTTTGTCGACCAAAGTCGCCTCATTAACAGGCTTGACCAAGTAGTCGACGGCACCTTGCCTCATGCCCCAAATCTTGTCGGTTTCTTGACCCTTTGTCGTGACGATGATGACTGGGATCTCGGAGGTCTCCGGATTCTTTGACAACTTTCTAGTGGCCTGAAACCCATTCACCCCTGGCATGACCACGTCCATCAAAATGACATCCGGCTTTAGCTCCACAGCCTTGGCGATGCCATCAGTGCCATCCTGAGCGACGGCCGTTTCGAAGCCCTTCTTTTTCAAAAGGGCTTGCATCACATGGACTTCGGTGGGTGAGTCATCGACGATAAGAACCAATGCCATTTCTATCCCCTAGGCTGTGCCCTCACGCAGATACATGTCTCTCGATCGCACCGAGGAGCTCATCCTTGGTGAATGGCTTGGTCAGATATTGCTCAGAACCGACAATTCGGCCCCTGGCGCGATCAAATAAACCATCTTTACTGGACAACATAACTACCGGGGTCTCCTTGTAGGCCTTGTTATGTTTAATCAGGGAACATGTCTGATAACCATCAAGTCTTGGCATCATGATATCCACGAACACAATATCGGGATTGTTGTCGGCAATCTTTGACAGTGCGTCAAATCCATCAATGGCGGTGATCACCTCACAGCCTTCTTTGGCTAGCAGCGTCTCGGCGGTGCGCCGAATCGTTTTACTGTCGTCGATTACCAGAACTTTCAAACCCTTGATCGCAGTGTCACTCACCAGCGTCCCCCTGCAAACACACTTTCATCATCAAATCTGACCCTCAAAGCCCTTTGAAACCCTGAAAAAACGCCAAACTACATGGAGAATGGGTAGCATCAGTGCGATAAAGAAGAAGGGTGGCAACGCCACCCTATTAATTATCGTAATTGCCCTAGAGGCATACCGTTTATTCTATCC
>JBCCFQ010000782.1:0-2313 GCA_039029655.1 Pseudomonadota bacterium
ATCGACTCCGGTGTGGTGACCTGGGGGCACAAAAATGTCGGTTGCGTGTCCATTTGGCGACTCTTGGTCGTGCCTGGGGATTTCGCTTGGGTGATCGGCGTGAACTTCTTTTATTCAATGTCTCACGAGGTCCGTCAAATAGGTCACGGCGTTTTGGGTTGTGAGAACCCAGATAAGGTGGACACTTTCCTGGAAGATTTAAGGGATTCCCCTGTTAGCGAACTCCTAACCTCCGGTACACCCGTCGGGTCCAAATTGGTAACAAACGTGATTGGTTGCCGCGGCGACTTCGTATTCGATCCGAAATTCGACGTTGTCGTTTGCTTTGAGTGTAAAGACACAAACACCCGCGACACCATTGTCGGGCTTTTTGACGTTATCGTTAGAGAGAATTCCAGAGACTTACTCGGCCATATCAAGGGCAAAATCCTTGCTCAGCGACGCGACATTTTTTTCGATCAGCTTGAGGACAAACTGTCCTGGACACAAGAACATCAATTCATCGTCGTTAGGGCTTATGCCCATCAGTTACACCAGCTGAAGGTTGACGGCGCTGGCGTATCGCTACATTTCGTCGTCGACGCCTATCGTTATCACTTCTGTCGGCAGATTAGTTCAATGCTCAAAGAGTTGGGTGCAAGCAAGGTGACGATCACTGAGACTCCAGCTGAATAACCAGCGGGTTGAATCGATGCGGAAGCGAAAGTACCAAATTCTAACGATATCCATTGCTTTAATTGCTGCTATTTTGTGGTGGCCACAGGCGATTGATGGTCGGATTTTGCATGGTGAGACTAGCAAGCCTATAGAAGATGTCAGGGTGCGTGCTCGCAGCAGCGTTTTGAAGCCTTGGTGGCCCCTGGCTGCGCTGGCATGGGGAGAGGTCACCAGCAACGTAACGTCAACGGTTCGTACAGACAAAGAGGGTAGGTTTAGAATCTGGGTGGCGGCGGGCGTCCGGTTGCACGGGGTTAATTTGAACTTGTCGAAACCAGGATTCGTTGTGCGGCCAATAATAGGTGGCGGCACAGCCACGGCGGGGTATTTCTCCAGTCAAGATTATGCTACGAAAATGTTCGGTATTCCCGCCTCCCGTCTCCAAGACGAGACATTTCATATTTGGCCAGCCACAGAGAACGTCGACGTAGGCAGTGCCTATTTCGACGTCAAGTTCAATGATGAGGCAACGGCCGTGTTTGGTGAAAGTCGTCATCAACTCGACTTTCGTCTTCTGCGAACTGGCGATACGGTGATTGTGCAAGCCCGTTTGGCAGATGGAACGATTAGGCTCATCGAACCCCATTGGAATACACTCGTCGCGCCCATCGACGGGTACTTGCCTGAAGTTCGTGTGGAGACGTCATGTCACTCGGACACGATGTTCTTTACTCGTTCTTCTGACGGTCGCTACGGGTGGTTGATGCTGGATTTCTTCTCGCTTTGTTTCCGCGATGATGCTGTCCGTCTGAAGTACCGGCTCGCGGAGGAAGCCAACGTGCGGGCGCTCGTGTGCCCAAGCGAGGTGGAAAATCCCACTTCAACAAAGACATGCCAAAGCCGCTCGGAATCCAGGCGATAGACGGCCAACGGTGGGTGTTAGCTCAATACGTAACACCGTACAAATGATGAGGCCACGGGCCGGGACGCCAGGCATACGATACTTAACTGTAGCGGGTGTAGTTCAATGGGTAAGGGGAACCGATCTGACCAAAGTCAGATCGCAGTTGCCCGAACGACCCGACAGGATGTCGGGGCCGGTGGTTAAAGAAAGAGAATGTATCGGCAAGGACGCCGGCGAGGCGCCTCTAAAAAAGCGCGGGTGTAGTTCAATGGCAGAACCTCAGCTTCCCAAGCTGATGATGTGGGTTCGATTCCCATCACCCGCTCCATCAACGACAGGCAATCCGCATGGACGTGTTTTGTTAACTTAGTTGTCGTGGGACAGTCATGGGCTAGGGCGCGCAAAAACAGCTAGATTTCAACATCAGAGATGACGCTGACTCTATTCGCCTAGTTGCGGATGAAACCATGCAGTTCATCGTTGATCGCGGTATTCCACTGAGTAACGGGGCGCGAGTCCGTTTGTCTGAATGGGGAAACGACGGCACTGGATGTGCAGGAGCGCCGCGGTGACATTTGGGTTGCGAGCGACGCTAAATGGGAGCCACACAAGGCTCGCATCAAACCTCCTTTTGCGGCTTACCCTGGCTATGGGGTTGACAACGGGAAAGTGGTCAACCGTCTCGACTTAGACTTCAAGGTCCTCTGTCTAACAGCCACATTCGCAATTTGTAACAAATGGCACAAACAAAC
>JBCCFQ010000783.1:0-2312 GCA_039029655.1 Pseudomonadota bacterium
GCATCTACCTGTGTATCCGCTGTAACAGGTTTTTGAGCGTTTGTTTTTCTGCATCCGAGATCGGCTCGAGAATATCGCCTATCACATCTGCCACTGTCGCCATCAACTCCTTTACGACCTTGTTTCCCTCCAGCGTCAGCGAAACCATGCTGACGCGTCCATCGGTTGGGGAAGGTTCTCGCTTAACAAGGCCTTTCTTTTCAAGCGAGTGCATGGTGCGAGTCATCTGCGACTTATCCCGCGCTACCCGGTTCGTGAGTTCATTTAGTGGCGTGCATCCCATGTCCGCCAGTGTCATGAGGATGACGCCTCCGCCTGGACCGACTGACTTTCTATCGAATTCATGTGCCCGTGACTGCAAACCAAAATGAATTCGCCGCATAAATCGGTCGACAAGGAGCGCAAGTTCAGGATCGTGCAAGGATCTATTTTTAGTTGACATTGTCTACTTAATTAATTAGTTGATTTAGTCAACATAACTACAGATCAAACAGGCTGCAATAACTGCTTTTCAAGGAGAAATCACATGAGTGGAATGCACATCAATGCCCTGAAAGTCAGCGCAGTTCTATGGATAATTTGGGGACTGGTACATGCGCTTGCGGGTGTCATTGTGCTCAGCAGTGATGCTACAAGCGGTTTTCAAGCCATTGCCGACGGGATTGAACCGTCAAAACTTGAAGCCGAATATCATGTTGCTGTAGGAGGAATACTCAACCAGCATGGCTGGAATCTTGGTTGGTTCGGGGTTGCAACTTTAGTTGGTGCCGTTTTTATCTGGAAGCAGAATGTCACTGCAATTTGGGTGACGGGCATGATTGGTGGACTGGCTGATTTAGGCTATCTGTTTTTTGTAGACCTTCCCGGTTACGTGAACTTCGTACCTGGAACAGTAATGACCTTTGTATCCGGAACTGCAATTGCGCTGAGTTTTTGGGTCTGGTTGTCGACAAAAGAGACCAGCGCTTAGTGTGCCTCTCTGGTGAAATCCACGAGCGAAAATTCAAAGTATTTGACGAATTGGCGACTTTGTCTGCATATCTGCACGTGCAATATAAATAGATCGAATCACGACATTGCGTTACTAACTCTAAGTGCCATCGAACGCTTTGGTTGAACATCTTCGGTGTCTCGACTGAATCTATTTTGGAGTGCTTCACAACATTGACCTCGGGAAAGAACGCCAGCGGCATCCTTTTCATGTTGCTCTCTATGAGTGCGTTCGCGCTGACAGACACTTTAGTTAAAGTTTCGTCATCATTTTTATCTCCAGCCCAGATACTTTTTTTTCTTATGGGTGGCGGGTTAGTGATCTTTGCCGCCATGGCGAAGATAAAAGGTGAGACAATGATCTCCCGCAATGCCATTGCCCCAATAATGCTCCTCCGATATTTTTCAGAAATTACTGGTATGGTTGGAATGGTGATGGCCTTATCCTTTGTTCCACTTTCCACTGTGGGTGCAATAACTCAGGCCGCCCCTATGTTAGTGACCGTAGGTGCAATCTTTTTTCTGGGTGAGAAAGTTAGCTGGCGACGGTGGACTTCGATCGCGGTCGGCTTCTTGGGAGTGCTGCTAATTGTTCAACCTGGTACCGAGGGTTTTAATGTGTCTGTACTTTGGGCGGTATTGGCAATGGTCGGAATGGCGATTAGAGATTTGACAACTAGGTTGACCCCATCTGATGTTCCTTCAACAAGCCTTGCCACATACACGATGGTGGCATCCCTTCCTTTTGCGATCGGGTGGGTCTTTTACAATGGTGAGAGACTGATCCCCGTTGAGACGGATTGGCTCATTGCCACTCCAATGATAATTTTAGGTGCTGTCGGTTATCTACTGCTTATTGCTTCCATTCGTGTAGCTGAAGTTTCTGTGGTCACACCATTTAGGTATTCAAGAATAATTTTTCTGCTGGTTTTGGGCGTCATCGTGTTTCAAGAACGCCCGTCTGCCACGATGCTTACAGGGGCGGCTCTTATCATTGTATCTGGAGTATATTTGGTATGGCGTGAACATCGAGTTAGAAAACTTGGTGGCTAACTAGCGTCTGCAATCAGCAATGTAAAACCATTGGTATTGGATGTCTGCTTTAGGCAGCTTGGCAGTTAAGTGGCGGACCGACTTCAATGTCGCTTATGGCCAATAATGGTCATTCAAAGCTCTTATGTGCGTTTCGCGAAAGCTGACATCGAAGCCATACAACTTATCGATATCAGCAAAGCCCGCAATTCCAATCTTGAGTTTTTTGGTGGCGTCCCTAGGATTACAAAATGACGGTTACGTAACGTTACGGCTTACACTTGCCTCGC
>JBCCFQ010000784.1:0-2311 GCA_039029655.1 Pseudomonadota bacterium
GATTCTCCCTACCAACCCCTGTCAACTTTCGCGGGAAATGAGCTTCTTATCGATATTGGTGAACTTATCGAACTGGGCTTGATCCAGCCCCGCGAGGCGGAACCCCTCACTCGTCTAGCCCGTGACACAGTGGACTATGGCAATCTGATTCCCCTAAAAAATCAGATCCTCAAGCTGGCGGCTAGCCGATTCGAACAAAATGCTTCTGCCGAACTAAAAGCTGCCTGTGATGACTTTGTTGAAACCCATGATCAACGTTGGCTACATGACTATGCCCTGTTTCGAATTCTGAAATCTAAGCACGGGGAGAAATCCTGGCCAGAATGGGATGCAAAGTTTGTACACCGCGATCACGCAACCCTAAAAGACTTTGAGTCCTCTGCAGATGCCGAGTTGGCTCATGTGAAGGTCATTCAATTTTTGTTTCATCATCAATGGCAAGCGCTTAGAAGGTACGCCAACGATAAGGGCGTAAGACTTTTTGGCGACATGCCCATCGGAATTGCATTGGACAGTGCAGATGCCTGGGCTCACCCAGAAATTCTACAAATCGACCGCGATGGAAAACCCAGCTTTGTTGCGGGTGTTCCACCAGATTACTTTAGCGAGACAGGTCAGCTTTGGGGCAATCCGCTGTACGCTTGGGACGCCCATGCAGCCGACAACTATCGTTGGTGGGCCGAACGAGTATCAACGGCCGCACAACTCGCAGACATGGTTCGGATTGATCACTTTAGAGGTTTTGAGGCCTACTGGTCAGTGCCCGCTACCTCTAAAACCGCCGATGTGGGTTCGTGGATACAGGGACCAGGGGATGCAATTTTTGACGCTATGCGTCATTCATTGGGTTACTTACCACTAGTCGCGGAGGATCTGGGCGTTATTACACCGGAAGTAGAAGCACTTCGCGATCGACATCAAATTCCTGGCATGGTGGTATTGCAGCTAGATATTGTTAATCCTGAATTTGAACTCGACAAGATTGTTGAGAATTGCGTTTGCTACACTGGCACCCATGATAACGACACCACCGTAGGGTGGTTTCATGGTGGTCCGGAGGATATTCGCTCCCAGGGCGAAGTTGAAATGACCCGAGATGCTGCCCTGGCCCTAACCGGTGGCTCGGCCGAAACCATTCACTCCGACCTGGTGCGGGTCGCGTTTTCTACCAACGCCAAGCTGGCCATCGCGCCCATGCAAGATTTTTTGGGTCTGGGGTCGGATGCACGGCTAAACACGCCAGGTACTTCCAGCAACAATTGGCGTTGGCGACTGCGATCCAGTCAACTGGACACCAACACAACCAAGTCGATCGCTACCATGGTGTCTGAGTCAAATCGAGGACTAAGCTAGCCGCTGATCCCGGTTCCTTTCACCGCAACAAAGTTTCTATGAAATCGAACCACCGTGAATCACATAAACCTGATGTGATCGAGGCTCTTGCCCAGGCTCGACATCAGGATCCCTTTTCAGTCTTGGGCCGACATTCTTGGGGCGATGGCTTTGTGATCCGTTGTTTTCAACCTCAAGCCAGAAAAGTGCAGCTAATTGACCGCGATGATCGGTGGCTAAGGGACATGGAGAGAATTCACCCTGAGGGAATCTTCCAATCCCAGTGTGACGAGTGTGAAGACTATCGACTCAAAGTCGAGTACCACGACAACTCAGTGCGCACTATCGACGACTGTTATCGATTTAGCTCTTCTCTTAGCGATCTAGATCTCCATCTTTTGGGGGAAGGCACCGATCTAAAGGTTTACCAAAAGCTGGGTGCACATCCGTTAGAGCAGCAGGGTGTCTCCGGCACACGTTTTGCTGTGTGGGCTCCCAACGCCAAACGAGTGAGTGTTGTGGGTGACTTCAATAGTTGGGACGGGCGACTCCACATGATGAGATTGCACCCCGGCAATGGACTATGGGAGATCTTCATACCAGGGGTAGGCCCCGGTGCCCGGTACAAGTATGAATTGTTGGATGAGAACGGACATCTACTCCCACTGAAGTCGGACCCATTTGCAAACTACCACGAACCCCCTCCTGGAAACGCATCTATCGTGTATGGCAGTCAATACCGATGGCAGGATGGCAACTGGATGTCTACTCGAAACCAGACCCTTGAACTAGACAAGCCAATCAGTATTTACGAAGTGCATTTGGGCTCTTGGCGTAAGGACTTGGACTACCGTCAGATGGCCCAGGAACTGGTCGACTATGTCCGTGACATGGGATTTACACATATTGAGTTTCTACCAGTAACTGAGCACCCGTTCAGCGGATCCTGGGGTTATCAACCCCTTGGAATGTTTGCGCC
>JBCCFQ010000785.1:0-2307 GCA_039029655.1 Pseudomonadota bacterium
CAATTGAACAAGTCCAGTCGTTATGGCATAAAAAAATACTGTAATGATCAAACTTCCTCCAAATTGTAGGTGAGTTTTTATTTCATTTCCTGAAATATAGAATTTAGTATCTACTAATAATCCCAGTGCTGAAAAAAAGATCCATATAAAAATCAAAAACAAAACTTCTATCGCGACATACTTCGCTGCACCCGATCCTAAGAGTGTTTTTCGAAGTTTCACGACATTCTCCTAATTCGCCAAGACGCTGCCTTTAGTCATCACCAGCAACGCCACCCCGAACGCCAGAGTCAGATTTGCCTCCGCCGACACCAAAGTCTGATTTACCTTCCTTGTTACCTCTCGGAGAAGCCTCCTTGTTCATATCATGCTCAGCAGCTGATTCCAGATCTGAAGAAGTGGACGTAATATCTCTTGCCTTGTTTTCTGCGGCATCTTTGGCAACCCTTTGTGCTCCTTTGTTCGCAGTGGCAGTGCCAAGTCTACCAAACACCGAACTAGAGAACTGCCCAACAGCAGTACCAACTTTCGAGCCACCTATTCCGCCGAACACACCACCGACAACGCCACCAACAAATGCTCCTAACGAAGTTTCAGCCGGTGAAACGTCTTTTCCAGTGGCCTTATCTTGGGCGGCTTTGGACACCGCACCTCCCACCAGACCCCCTAACGTACCTTTTACTACGCCCTCAGCAATACCTTTGCCAATTAGACCGCCGACCAAGCCGCCGGTGATGCCGCCCGCCAACCCCCCAAAAGCTCCAGTCGCAGCAGCAGTTCCCACCGCGCCGAGATCGCTAATGGAACCAGTTTCTGAGAGTTGTCCAATTGCTTCAGCGGCTGCGCCAACCACGGCTCCAGCCGCCGCTTGCACACCTATTGCACCTATTACTCCCAATATGTGCCCATTCGGATCACTCTGATTGATAGGATCGTTCTGTGCATAAGCGTACCGGTTGACGCCCACGCCAATCAGCGTGGGATCCCAGTCATCTGGGCTGACAAACATGGTAAGAACCGGATCGTAGTACCTTGCGTTGAGGTACATGAGCCCAGTTTCAGGATCTCGCTTTTCACCGATATAACCCTTGGATTGAGTGAGCGCCGGAGCTGCACTTGAAGCTATCGGATCCCCGTAAGGCGCATAATTGTTGCGCTCAGCTTGCAGGCCTGCCGCATTCGTGATTGCCCGAATTGTCTTGAGATGCCCCCGGTGCATCCATGTGGTGGCAGATCCAACACGCTTGGCGTCAGGGTGTATGTACTTGGTCCACACACCTCCTGAGAGCTCAACATCAGCACCATAGTAGGTTGTTAGTGTGGAGCCCGCATTTTTCTTGATGCGCTTCCCATCAGGGCCATATTCAAAGGTGACCGTGGTGGACGGCATAGTGAGTGAGGCGGGCCTGTTCTGCCCATCCCATGTGTAGGTGCGGGTGAGGCCTGTGAGCATGTTGCCGTTGGCATCGTAGGTGAAACTCTTGGAGCCTGCCGTCAGCGGCGCATGAGGGCGAACACCGCCTGGCGTCGGATAGGTGTAAGTGCCAAGCGCTGAGTTGGTCAGCATGTTGCCGACGGTATTGTAGGTGAAGGTCTTGTTTAGGCTGGTGTCACCCACATTGGTGGCGCTCGTCAGTTCATCCAGATCATTGTAGCCATAGGTCCAGCTCTCTTTGTTGTCGGTCGTGCTGGTGACAGACGTGATTAACCCCTTCGCGTTGCGGCTCCAGGTTAGATCTGTAAGCGCGGTGTTGGCGCTATCCTTGGTGACCACCTGATTGAGCCACTGGCGTTGGTTACTGTATGTGAACGTTGAGTTGACCCCATTTGCGTAACTGGCCGTCAGGGTCTGGCCGTTGGCGTTGTAAGTGAGCGAATTGATGACGTTTGGTATGGAGTAAAGACGTCCGGCCAGATCATAGGTGAAGCTGATTGAATCATAATCCGGGAAACTTCGGCTCAGGGGCTGACCTGCCGGGGCGTACGTGGTGATGATCCGGTTCCAAGCTCCATTTACGGTCCATGCCTGTCGCGTCAATCGCTCCCTTGCATCGTAATCAAAGTACATGATGCCTGCGGGGTTCGCGGCCGTGGTGAGTTTGCCAAGATTGAAATACCCGGTACGGTTCCAATCATAGGTGTTGGTGATGGTTTCTGCGCCCGGCAGGCCAACGCGGGTTTTGTGGGTGAGACGTCTGTCTAGACCGTCATAGGTAAACTCCGAACGCTGTGAAAGCGCATCCACTTGGGCCGTCAGCCGGCCCTTGGCATCATACTCATAGGTCCAGGACCCAAGATCAGGATCGC
>JBCCFQ010000786.1:0-2307 GCA_039029655.1 Pseudomonadota bacterium
AGACCTCAATTTTCCCACCAAGGGAGTAGTCTGTTTCTCCAAGAGTTTCCTAATCGTGTCATAGGTATTGACGAAAATGAAAGAAACACCATGGGTGACCGATTTTTTCAGATTCTTGTGGGCAAAGAACAAGGTTGTAATACGGCCACCCAATTCATTGGCAATATCCCTAAGTCTAAAGCCGTAGCTCACAGACATCTTTACGAAGAGTCATTGATTATCGTTTCAGGGGAAGGGTGTATGTGGACGGAAAGTGTTAAGACTGATGTGGGTTCTGGTGATGTGATTTTCCTGCCCAAAAAACAAAGTCACTCACTGGAAGCCACATGTGAAGAAGGCTTGGTGGTCGCGGGTGTGATCTATCCGGGAGATAACCCGTCAATTAACTATTAATCCACAGATCGTAAATGATGGCGCAAAGCCCGATTGGAGCCAAGTAACGAAGCACGAGCCGCCACGTGTGAACTAAGCTGCTGGACATCCCCACCAGTTCTCGCTGAATCAAACTGGTTTTTAGTCGCCAGCCCATGAAGATTGCTATGAGTAAAGCGTTGGTTGGCAGCAGTATATTGGCAACAAAATAGTCCATTACATCAAAAAAGGTCTTATTCAACATCAGCCCCACAGTCTCGAGCGGAAACCAAGACTGCAGCGGTCCAAAGGAAAGCACCGAGCCGAGACCTAATATCCAGGACGTGGTTCCAACCAAAACTGTTGCCTTGGCTCGAGTCAGCCCGGTTCGGTTAATAACAAAGGAGACCATTGGTTCTAGCATCCCCAGAGCCGTCGTGAATGCCGCGAAAAAAAGCAATAGAAAAAACAATGTCGACAGTACCCAGGTCCAATGGATTCCCGCAAACGCGATGGGTAAAGTCACAAAAATCAGACCAGGACCCTCAGCAGGATCCAGACCGGACTGGAATACGATAGGAAAAATGGCGAGTCCTGCCAACAACGCGACTGACGTGTCACCGATGCAAATGACTATCCCGCTTTTACTCAGTGAAACGTCTTTCGGTACGTACGCTCCGAAGGTGATCATCACACCTACACCGATCGCCAGTGAAAACAGTGCTTGGCCCAATGCTATTAGCACTGACTGGGTGGTGATGGCCGAAAAATCAGGCGTGAATAAGAAAACTAGGCTGTCGGAAAAGTTTGAAGCGAACGCGTTATGCACCACGAGGAATATCAGAATTAAGAAGAGTAGCGGCATTGCAAACCGAGACGCTTTTTCTAGGCCGTTCTTCACGCCTTTAGAAACGACAATTCCGGCGACAAGGATAAATAGGCCATGAAGGAATACCTGATGTGGCCAATTGCCAATACGGTTTTCAAAGGTAGCGGCGGCTCCATCGGCCGCAACATCGGAAATACGGTTTAGGGCAGATAGACTCAAGTAATCAAGAGACCAAGCGGCAACCACTGCGTAATAACTTAGGCCAACAAATGGCACGATCAGACTAATGTAACCAATGGCGTGCCAGGCCTTGGAGTGAGCGGACTGTTTGGTCAGGCCAATGATGGTGGTCAAAGCGTCACGTTTTCCCAATCGACCCAATATGAGTTCCGCTAACATGATGGGGAGGCCAATCAGAAACACAAAGCCGAGATATATCAATACAAACCCCGCCCCGCCGTTTTCCCCGGCGATATAGGGAAAGCGCCAAAGGTTCCCCAAGCCCACTGCGGCGCCTATGGTGGTCAGGATGAATCCGTTGCGAGAACTCCAGTGTGTAGCAGTCTGCATACTGGTAAGTGATGGATGCTCAGTCAGTCGTGCAGACCATCATTCCATACGAACTGGGGTTCTTCTACCGGGTCTATGTCAAGATTAACCACCACGGGATCCTGACCACTGCGTACCAACACGCATTCCAACGATTCATTTTTGGTGGCGTTAATTTCTTGGTGAGGGACATAGGGTGGTACGTAGATAAAATCCCCTGGACTCGCTTCTGCCACATATTCAAGTTTTTCACCCCAGCGCATCCTGGCCTTTCCGCTGACCACGTAGATGATGCTTTCTAATTCACCGTGGTGGTGGGCGCCGGTTTTTGCGTTTGGGTAAATGGAGACAGTGCCCGCCCAAAGTTTGGATGCACCGGTACGTGCATGGGTGATTGCGGCCGCTCTGTCCATCCCAGGTGTCTGTGGTGTGTTTGGGTCCAGATTGTCGCATTTGATTACGCGAACACCATCTTTAAACCAGTCTTTCATTTTTTTGATCTCTTTATGTTATGACAAATAGTAACCGTGATTTAACATAGTGCAAAAGCTAATCTACTCAATGCTTTACAGTCCTAA
>JBCCFQ010000787.1:0-2298 GCA_039029655.1 Pseudomonadota bacterium
ACCCACCGTGCATCGGATATCTCCATTGCCATGAGATAAACGTGGTGGGCAAAGATAAGTGTTAAACAATGTTCCAGGCATATCGGTGAGATATTCGCCGCAGTTAAGAAGCAGCTGGACAAGGCTTCAGAGGTACACGCGGAGATGAGTAGGGAGCTGTTGGAGCAGGCTAGGCGTCTGCACGTAATCAAGGAATCTCATGCATCGGCCTGTAAACCCAAGGAAGAGCTAGTTAGGAAGCTACAGAGTCAGAAGAAAGACCTATATAGCAGGGTGTTATCGGTGAGTGTGATACAATCTGGATGTCATTGTATAACTCCTCCTATCACTACTTCCTGTTACTGGGTCAGCTGATAAACCTTTATCTCCGCATTAGCGTCAAGGTGCGCTCCGACTACTTTGATGAACTTAGAGCGGCGACAGACGCGGTAAAGATCATCGTGGAAAACATCCAAGGCACTTATGACGTAGTAGACAATGATGTGGCAGGAAATCCTGAGTTATCAGTGGTGTACGACCATGCGGCCATTGGCCAGGCTGGGCTTTCTTCTGGTGCTATTTCCCGACTGATGCGTCTTCACACCGACGGTGAAGTCGTTGCATTCATGCGTGATAAGGGCGAAAAAGTGGAGCTTAGGGTTCGAGCTGCGCCACGAAAACAAGCACGTATTGAGGACTTATTGTCCGATCCTGTGGCACTACCCGACGGCGGCTCCACCACCCTTGGTTCCATGGTGATTGCAAACAAGGGCAACAGTCGAGGCCTGATAAGACGTTACGATTTTCGTCGCTCTATTAGCGTGGAGGCCGAAATCGATGACCAGGTGACCGACACTGTCAGTGCTAACAACGCCATCCGGGACGAGTGGCAAAAAATTTCTGCCCAGTTCCCCAATACCAATCTAGACTTTTCCGGCGAACTTGATGACATCCAAGAGAGTTTGGATTCAATGCCAATTTTGTTTTTGTTTGGCATAGGACTGATGTATCTAATCCTGGCAACCCAGTTTCGAAGCTATTTCCAGCCCATGCTAATACTCACCACGGTGCCCATGGCATTTATAGGTGTTGTGATCGGTCTATTGCTAACCAATAACCCCATCTCTCTATACACCCTGTATGGCATCATCGCTTTAACCGGGATCGCCGTGAACGCCGCCATTGTCTTGATTGACGCAGCCAACACCAGAATAGCTGCTGGCATGCGCCCACTACATGCCACGGTGTACGCAGCCAGACGCAGAGTCGTCCCCATCATCATGACCACCACCACAACCATTGCCGGTCTGTTCTCCCTAGCCGTGGGGTTGGGCGGTAAGTCCTTGTTATGGGGTCCGGTTGCATCCAGCATCGTAGCTGGCCTGGGCGTCGCCACTCTGCTAACGCTTTTTGTGGTCCCAGTGCTGTATCGTTTGTTCATGCGCGGTCACGCCGCGACCATGGAGGCCACCGATTCAAGAATTCTCGCCGCCGAACGATAGCCTGAGTAGGACGCTGACTAGCGTCTAGGCTTGGTTTGTTGGGGAATTTTCGGGACTTTTGAGAGGTTAGAATCTCAATCGACGGCGCTCACCACCTTGTTCGCTTAAGTGGATGTGTGACAAGGGTATTCCCTAAGGCCAAACATGTTTGAAACAACTGTGGGGAACCCCTTTTTTCTTGGCATGTCTTATGTTAAAAGCGTGAGTAGAATCACAGACGTTACTGGTTGTCTAACGTAGTGTGTTCAATAGGAACGGTTTCAAAGGGTGATCGCGCTGACTGGTAGCTTAACCGAACGAGAGTCAGGCATTTTGTAGCCTCTTTTGCGGAACTTCCATAGCGCCTCAATGCGTGCTCATCTGACACCCGACGGCATTTTGTCGGCGGGTTTGTTGTTTGCATAGAGAGGTTTACGTCATGGATCTTTTCAGTCGCCATTTGGCTCGTTACGAACAAGCTCAAGAAGAGGTCCTGTCGCTGCAGGAATACCTTGAGATCTGTAAGCAGGATCGAATGGCTTACGCGTCCGCCGCGGAGCGCCTGCTACACGCCATCGGTGAACCCGAACTGATGGACACCCGACAAGATCCACGGCTGAGCCGAATCTTTTCCAACAAGGTCATCAAAGTCTATCCGGCTTTTAGGGAATTCTTTGGCATGGAAGACACCATTGAGCAGATCGTGTCTTACCTGCGTCACGCTGCACAAGGGTTGGAAGAGAAGAAACAAATCTTGTATCTATTAGGACCTGTGGGTGGCGGTAAGTCTTCACTGGCGGAAAAACTCAAGTCTTTGATGGAGAAAGCACCGTTTTAC
>JBCCFQ010000788.1:0-2295 GCA_039029655.1 Pseudomonadota bacterium
CCAGAAATCGCATAACTTGAATAGAAGAAAATGAAATACGAAATAACCGTTTTTGGCGCCACCAGCTTTGTTGGACAGATTCTGTGCCACCATTTGGCCAACCTGTTTCGGGAAGGTGATCTGACCTGGGCCATGGCTGGACGTTCCGCCAAGAAGTTGGAATCACTTCGAGCCGAATTGCCGGACTCGGCCAAAGAGACGCCGATTATTGTCGCCGATGCCGCCGACGAGGCCGCGTTGGCAAAGATGGTGGAGGACACAGATGTCGTGATTTCCACCGTGGGTCCGTACGCGTTGTATGGCGAGCCGTTGGTGAAAGCGTGTACCGAGCATGGCACGGACTATTGTGATCTCACGGGTGAAGTGCAGTGGATTCGACGGATGATCGATGGTTACGAAGACGCCGCGAAGGCCTCCGGATCGAGAATTGTTCATTGTTGTGGCTTTGATTCATTGCCCTCGGATCTTGGGGTCTACTTTTTGCAAAAGGCCTCTCAAGAAAAGTTCTCGGCACCTTGCCAGCAGGTAAAGATGCGAGTGCGCGCCATGCGGGGTGGGATGTCTGGCGGTACGGTGGCCAGCATCATGAACATTGCCAAAGAGATTTCAAAAGACGGTTCTTTGCGTCGAGCGTTGGGTAACCCTTATTACTTGTGTCCTCCCGGTCATTCGGCCAAGGTGCGCCAACCCAATGTAACCTTCGCAGAACATGATTCGGACTTTAACGCCTGGTTGGCTCCCTTTGTCATGGGGATGATCAACACGCGAGTCGTCCATCGATCCAATGCTTTGTCGAGCTATGATTACGGTGAAAATTTTCGCTACGATGAAGCCATGATGACCGGACGGGGTATCACTGGTGGCGCCATGGCTGTGGGTATGACGGGAGCCATGGGGTCGTTCATGGTGGGTGCCGCCATCCCACCCACGCGTTGGGTACTGGAGAAGTTTGTACCTGCACCAGGCGAAGGTCCAAGTCCCGAAGAGCAAGAAAACGGATTTTTTGATATCCGTTTCATGGGTAAAACCGCGAATGGCGAAGAACTGAGAGCAAAAGTTACGGGTGACAGGGATCCCGGCTATGGATCTACTGCAAAAATGTTGGCTCAAGCTGGTTTGTGTCTTGCCCGGGACATCAAAGACGATGTGGAGGGCGGTTTTTGGACCCCAGCAACCATTTTTCCGGATCTTTTGATTGAACGCTTGCAAAAGGACGCGGGGCTTACCTTTGAGGTGTTAGCAAGCTAATTCATCAAAGACCCAGGGGCTTGTTCACTAGCGTGCCCTTCGCCTGCCTACCTCCGGCGCATAGCCCCTAGTGGCGGGTATGGCATTGAATTCAATTGAATTCTGCCTGCCGAGACGGATGTAATATTTCTGTAACACTTTTCCCGTATAACGGCGGCCATAACAATTCTGTAACAAGTCGAACTGACTGAGACCGCCAACCATGAAACTAGACTTAAGCATCGGCGTGCTGAGCGCCGCGTTTCTCACTGCACTGACGACGAGTCCAGCTGCAATGGCCCTTGAGAAAGAACTTCTGGACGTCTTGCTGGCCAACGGTGCGATTACCCAGGCCCAACATGAAGCACTGCTTGCCAAAGTGGATTTGGATGAGAAAGACATCAAAGAAGTCGTCGTCAAGGTGGACAAGAAAGGCCTCAACGTTGAATCCGAGGAGGGCGACTACTACTTCCAAATCGGTACCCGTCTTCACGCGGAGGCTTCAACCCACGGCGACATTGAGGGCGCAAGTCCAAACAACGGAACCGAACTGAGGCGGGCGAGACTTCAGACCAAAGGTAAGTTTGCGAAAGACTGGAGTTGGGCAGCAGAAGTAGATTTTGCTGACAATAAAACATCTATTAAGGATTTTTGGCTGGGGTACAAAGGTGCTAGTGGTACGAAGTACTACTTCGGCAATCAAAAGCAGCCGTTTAGCTTAGCCCTTGAGATGAGTTCCAATGACATACCTTTCATCGCGCGCTCTGTAGACAACAATCTGGCGGCGGCGTTTACCGATCGTGCCATTGGTTTTCGTTTTGATAAGTCAGGGACTAATTGGTTTGTATCTGGCGGCATTTTTGGAGAATCCGTCAGCCCCCCTGGCACACCCTCGGATGAAGGTTGGGGCGTCGCCGGCCGATTCGTGTACTCACCAATTATTGAAAGTGACCAAATTCTTCACCTTGGTATTCAAGCGGCAATGAGAGACACCAATACAGGGAGTCAGTCGATCCGCGTGCGTGATGAGACAACTCACTTGTCAAGCTTGCGTATTGTGGACACCGG
>JBCCFQ010000789.1:0-2292 GCA_039029655.1 Pseudomonadota bacterium
AATTTTGCTGGCGAAACCGATAACAACGACTTTTCTATCAAAACGGGACTGCAGTGGGATTTTCATAATGATGCCATGATGTACTTCACTTATGCACAAGGCTACAAAGGACCGGGGTTTAACGTGTTTTACAATATGGGCACCAACGACACCCTGCCTATTGGCGAGGAGACTTCAGACAGTTATGAAATCGGGATCAAGTATGCTACGAATAGCCTGATCGCTAACCTGGCGGTTTTCAGAACTGATATCGATGGTTTCCAAGCGAACAACTTTGATAACTCGACCGGGGTGACGATTACTCGCCTAACGAATGCGGGGAGTGTTGAAACGCAGGGGGTGGAGCTGGACATTATCTGGAACCCTGTTGAGAATTTCACCCTATCAGGTGGTTTTGCTGCGGTAGATGCAGAGATCAAAGACTTTAACTGTCCTATTGGCGAAACCTGTACCAACCGTTCCGGTGCTGATGTGCCATTTGCGCCTGACTTGAAGGTATCTCTGAATGCTAACTATGTCATTCCAATGCCTGCATGGAAAGCAGACATCATTTTGGATGCCTCCTACATTTATACGGATGAACAGTTTTCTACCTTGCCCAATAATTCAGGCGTTTTTGCACCTGCAGTACTCCTGCCGGATTACAACATGATTAATGCGAGTGTTGGTTTATCTTTTAGCGAAGATAAATATCGCGTGACCTTGATCGGTAAAAATCTGGGCGATGAATCATTTGCGACCACTTATAGTGGCGATGGCTTCCGCTATCAAATCCCTCGGGATGCGGACCGTTACTTTGGGGTGAATTTCAGAGCGACCCTTGAGTGATCGATAACGCCTAAGCGACATAAAAAAAGGGCGTAAATGCGCCCTTTTTTTATGTCGCTTAGGCGTTACGCAGTTGAGAGCTAAAACTAAGTGAACAGCCGTAACATGAGTAGGTTCCTACCTCCGCAGGAGCGACGACTTCATGGTAATTTGATATCCCAACTGCGTAATTCCTAGTCGGCATTGAAAGATTATTGAATGCCCATCTTCTTTAATGACGCTCTCTTGCTAGGCTGACAAGGACTTGTCGTTTTCGATCACCACTGTAGGGTTTTCTACCATGCATAATCCGATGGTTATCAACCAGCGCAATATCACCATCCTGCCATTCCACTGGAAAAGTGAAGTCATCTGCCAGTGAGGCGATAGCTTCTAACGCGGCCACAGGAATTGAGTCGCCATTACCAAAAGTTAGAATTGCATCGGGGCTACTGTCAACACGCTTCCAACCACGATAAGCTGCAATCACTTGGTTGAAAAAGGATTCGCTCCCATTAGGTAGTTTGCGGACTGCCGGAAGTGCTGGTGTAGTGGCCAGCAGTGACTGGTCTGATTGCCATTGCCAGCTATACCCCAGCGTAGAAAGCTTCTCTTCGGCATCGGCGACAGCGTCCACGCTCAAAGTACTACGCCAACTTCTGCCTTGCCCTGAGTCTTCATCGGCATCATATGGCATGTGAGTCGTATATTTGAGTCCAAGTTCCGCAAACTGTTCAGCCCACTCCGGATATTGGGACTTGAACGCTTCGTAAAACTTGTCCGACCGACAAAGCGGTGTTGCGCCGCCATATTCCGCAGCATTTAAGCAGCAGAAAAAGATTTTCTCCGGCGCAATCGGCGTTTGTGCCATCTCATGATGCAGATAAATCTCAACTTCTGGCGGTGCTTCATTTGCGGTAAACACCCTTGGGGTGAAGTTGATTCGGATAGCGTTGGAGAGTGACTCTTGATAGGTAAAGTCACCATAGCCAAACGCGGCAGAAAACCGGTCAAAATCTTCAGCGCAGTGAATTGGAAAACCACGGAACAAGACTGTGCCGCAGTCGTCCAGATGTGACTTCAATTCAGCAATTTGTGGTTGTAACCACGCCAACAGACTATCGCTGTCGCGAATATCTGCATTATTTGTCACCAGATGGGGAAAAGTCATTAAGATTCCTGTGACTGCAACACCAATAGTAACCACCGTAACTAGAATGATCCATGAAGTATTTACCTTTCCGCCTTGTATAAGGTTAATAATGGCCTGTATTCCTAGTGGTAAACTAAGGTTAACAAGACCATTCATTATGGCATAGGTGTAAACGTTTTTAATTTCCTTTCTATCTGGCTTTAAAAGGCGCCAGAATCGATCGAGCGGGCTTAATTTTTCCATCTATTATTTTATGGCGTTAAATGCAATTTGATGATAAAATGAGGAGACGGCATCATCTCCCTCGATTAACAGATTCAATCAAAGGTGAA
>JBCCFQ010000790.1:0-2285 GCA_039029655.1 Pseudomonadota bacterium
AAGCCCGGTGGTGTCTTGGGAACCAACAATGTTCACTTTGACCCGCACATCTGAACCAGCATGTAAGACTTTTCCTGGTGAGACACCGACAGCGTTTTTGTTAAAGATTTTCTCAACGGCGGTAAGACCCTGGTCCTCGTGAGAAATTTCCTTGGACGAAGCATAGACTGGGGGAACCTCGACGCCCAGCAACGTGGCAGCAAATGTTTGCAGCTTTTTGCCAAAGACTACGGCGTAGGAACCGCCTGCTTTGATGAATTCCAGCTTCTGTGGCGTTAGGGCAGACTGAATATCACACAGCTCTTTGCTGCCATCTTCGTTTAACAGTTTTTTGTTTTTTAGATCAATTGTAAAGACCGTACCCGTGTCGACGGAAAACACCTGTTCCAACACAGGTTCGTTGTCTTCGTCCATGATAGGCTCTCCATTTCCATCCAGTTTCTTAACCCAGTTTTTTAGATCAATACCAATGCCACCGGTAACACCAACGGTAGTCAAAAATATGGGAGAAATACCGTTTGTCCCACCAACAATCGGTGCAATATTGATGAAAGGGATGTAGGGACTGCCTTGTACTCCAGTCCACAAAGCCACGTTGTTCACCCCGGACATTCTGGAGGAACCCACACCCATGGTGCCTTTCTCTGCGACAAGCATCACCCGTTTGTCAGGGTGTTGTTTTTGAAGACTCTGAATATCAGTTTGAGCCTGTGGATTAATCAGGCTCTTACCGTGCAATTCCCGATCGGACCTTGAGTGGGCTTGATTGCCAGGTGACAACAGATCTGTGGAAACATCGCCTACTGCTGCGACGTAGGTGACGACCTGTATCTTTTCCTCAATATCAGGAAGCTTTGTAAAAAACTCTGCCTGGGCGTAACTTTCGAGAATCTCTCTGGCAACATCTCGACCCTCATTGAAAGCTGCTGCAAGTCGCTCAGTATCAGCCTCATACAAAAATACCTGGGTCTTGAGAACTTCCGCGGCTGTTCTCGCGAGGGCCTGATCGTTCCCCAGAGCAAGATCCAAAAGTACCTCGATTGAAGGCCCCCCTTTCATATGGGACAACAGTTCAAAAGCGAAGTCCGGCGAAATCTCTTGGACCGCCGCATCACCCAAAATGATTTCCTTGAGGAATTTAGACTTCACCTCAGCCGCACTGGTAGTGCCTGGCAGCGTGTTGTAGATGAAAAACTGTAGGGACATCTCTCTGTGGGGGTTATCCAACTGTTTGATCTGCCCAATAAGCTCGGCTACCAAGTCAGCATCCTCAATTGGCTTTGGATGTAGACCCTGCTCTTTTCTACTCTCAATATCTTTTAGGTAGTCTTGGTATGCACTCATATTCTTCTCAACTTCATGGTGTGGTCTGCAAATAGCAACCTGTTAAGGGCGCAATAACTGATTCCAATCAGTAAGTATAACAGTGGAATTTTTGCCTGCGGTACCGGGCAATGGCTTTGTGAAGCCGTCAGTCCCGGGAGGGGGCGACTGACGTACCAAGCAAACTGAACATTAAAGTGACCAGCACCTAAGCATTTGGCGCGTTGCATTCACCCCATCAACGAGTGGGCTCAAGGCTCACCTTGAAATAGCCGGAACCCCGAGCATTCCCGGTTCCGTAGAACGCCAGTCTGTAATAGCCGTTTCCTGTTTGGGAGTCGACATCGAAGGTCTGGAACGAAAACTGAGCGGAGGTCAAAACGTTCCCAATTCCTACCCAGTTGCAGTAGAAGCGATTTAGCTTCAGCACCAAAGTCTGCTCGTCAACAACCTGCAAAACACCACGCACCCTCGCGCAACGGGGGGCAATCCCGTTAACCGACGCAGAGACCTTGCCCCTCACGGTAGGTTTTTTGTCAGCCTCCGTGTCACGGGCCTGCACGTCTATGGCGTTCCACTCCATAGTAAGTGGCAAGAAGATAGCACCTAACCCTTTTGCGGTAAGCCCGACACTCGGCTCCAGGCACTCTCCGGTTTCGGGTGATGCTTCGCAAAACACCATGCGATATGGTCCATCGATGGAGTTTAACCACGCGGCTCCTGCGTCACCCGTAGATACTTCGCCACTTGTGACGATCCTCGTTTTCGGGTCTGCCACGTAAGCCGCTGTGGAGCCGCAACCTGTGATTAGCGACGATGTTAGAAGAACAATAGTGGCGATCAGTAGCCTCATTGGCACCGTTCCAAAGTACTGCTCAGCTGAAGATCCCAACTGTTTCATAGGTCACTGGTCCTTCACGGCTGTCACTGGGTTTCGCACTTGATGCTGCGTCATACCGGCC
>JBCCFQ010000791.1:0-2281 GCA_039029655.1 Pseudomonadota bacterium
GCGGCCATCGTTTTTATCTTGAGAAAATGGCAACTGGTTTTGCAATGCTTTTTACCGGGGGCGTGGGTGGTGCGTGGTGGATTGTCGACGTATTTTTGCTCAAACGCTTGGTTCAGGAGTACAACAAGGAGCAACATGAGAGGCAGGTCGCTGGTTTGGCGCCAAAGTCACTGGGATTTATGCCGCCAATGCGGGGGCAGCCACTGCCGGAGAAACCGGTCTGGGCCGAAAAACGTGCTGGCAAAGGACAATTGATTGGTGGTGGGTTTGCTCTTTTTCTTTCGGGTTTTTGCTTAGGCGCGATGTCGGCTGCAACGGGTAACATAGAGGCCATCATTGCGATTTCTTTTCTTATCGCTATCACCCTTTTGGGGGCTCGGTGGGATAGTCTGGCAACAATTCCCCTGCTGAATGGTTTCGATCGTTGGAATCATCGACTTCGGTTGTATTACTTCACCACGGACCCGGGGAATCCATTTGTGCTGGCGCTGCGACCAGTAATAGGTATTTTTGTCGCATGGCGGCAACGGTCAAGAGCGGAAGTTCGCCTCTATTTGAAACTAGGCGCGTGGTTTACGCTTTTGTTCACGCTATTGGATCTAATAGAAGCTTATGACGACGGAGGGTTAAACGCGGGGGCCTTGCTAGGGGATATGGTGCAAAACTTGGTGATGATTTACTTTTTTGCGGCCCCAATCGGTGCCGTTCTGACTACCCAACTATTGCTATCACGCACCGACAAAGTCATATGGAGCTTGTCTATTATTGCTTTGAGTTCCATTGCCGTTGGTGGATTGGTTGCTGCTTAACAAACTTAATGGGTAAGTTGGGAATCCATCAAACCGCCTGAATACGAATACCTCCATAAAGCCATGGACATGTCATGACTAAAAATGTAGCAAAGAGTAAACAATCCGAGAAATCAAACCGTGCACAATGGAACGTTGTTTCAGTATTCGCAATATTGCTGTCCTTGTGTGCCCTTTTGGTTTCAGTTATCGAGGTATCTGCCATCAGGGATGAACAGCGCATTCAAGTTTGGCCGTTTTTGCAGTTATCCAGTCAGTATGGTCCAGAGGGTTATCGAATTTTACTTAAGAATAAGGGCATCGGGCCCGCTAGGGTTAAGTCCTTAGCGGTGTTGAACGATGGCCAAGTCGCCACGGACATAGACACTCTGATCTCAACATTGGTGGGTGAAGAAAAAGCATTTAGTTACGACGTCTATGAGATAAATGAACCAGCACCCGGTGTCTTGAGTCCTGACGAAGTGGTTGTGCTTTTCGCCGTACCTTGGGATGTTGCAGAAAAAAACGCTGACACCCGGCTTTTTGTAAAACGCTGGAACGAAGTTGGTTCAGTAAGAGCTTGCTACTGTAGCGTTTACGATGAGTGTTGGTTGGCTGAGCTAAATCAGGGAGAACCGGAAGCCATTGATGCTTGTCCGGTTGTTCCTTGAGCTGACGTGCATGGAATTGCAGTCTGCACCTCGCGGTTAGTGGAATTCGTTGGCAGGCTGTGGGTCCGACCAAGCGCGAGGAACACATGAGTAGCGTACCCAAGTCTATGTTTGTTAGAGATGGCGACGTTTTTGTTGCCCAAGATCCAGCGAGAGGGCCGTGGTCTACAGACTATTGTCATGCTGGCCCAGTCACCGGCTTGCTGGCTCGGGAATTAGAGTGTCTTGTTCTAGACAAGAAGATCGTAAGGTTACTGGTTGATTTGATACGACCTGTGCCGGTGGCGGGAGTGAGGACCTCGGCGCAAGTGACGAAAGCTGGGCGCCAAACCACCACTGCCACGGCAGAGCTATGCGACTTGGACGGAAAAGTGTGCGCTCGTGCCAGCAGTCTGCATATAGTGCATGCAACGTTAGGCGATATTCCCACGGCGCCCGCCCCAGAATTGACGTTTTCTGAAGCCAGGCACGGTTCGTTTCCCATAGGAGATGCCGTACATAAGGAGCCATTCTTCGGGAACTTTGTGCAAATCGCTTTCCCACCCGGAGAGTCCAATGAACCCGGACCGACAACGTTATGGATGAAAACTCTGCCTTTGCTACCCGATGAGAAAACCACATCCTTTCAACGACTGTGCCCCTTGGCGGATTGTGGCAATGCTACGTCGAGAAACGGTGAATTGGACCGTTATTCATTTGTAAATCCTGATATCACCATTGTGGCCCATCGGGATACCGACTCAGAATGGCTGGCTTCTACCGCGCGATCAGACTGGCAGTCTTCTGGAATTGGTCTAAGCACTGCGGTTATCCAAGACGAAC
>JBCCFQ010000792.1:0-2279 GCA_039029655.1 Pseudomonadota bacterium
CCAGTCCGTCCAGGTTGACACGGATCTCGTTGGGGCGGCCACCACGTAGGTTTAGTCTTGCAAATATATCGCCACCGGCAAGGCCAGGTAGTCTTGCCACCGCTCGACTCAGGTCATCAGCCACATGGGGTGCTCGATCCACATCTTCTCGACTGAGGAATTGGCCGCCATTGTGAGAATTGCTGTACATCTCGTGGCGACTGGCGATGATTTTGATTTCATCAATTCGTGGTGATTCTGGTTCTATGGCGATTTCAATTTGGTTCGTTCGGTCTAACCTGACGCGACTCTGAACTTGCGCCAATTTATAACCAGGCGCAGACACCGTAAGGGTGTGTGAACCACTGCCAAGTCCCGACGCCAAGAATGTGCCGTCTTCAAGAGTGGCGAATCCCACTTGTTGCTGGTTGCTGGTAATTAACGCTTGAGTGATGGGTGCACCGGTTTGACTATCAAACACCTTGCCACGCAAGGAGCCGACACGGTTTTGTAGAACTTGTTCGTCTTCAACAACCACCCAAGTCTCTGCGGCCTTAATCTCTGCGGTTAAGCCGTGGGGCTTCAGAATCTGTTTCAACACCTCGGCGAGTTCCGACTGAGTTGGGTTTTCATACACCCGCATCCACGGTTTGATGACGTTTTTGCTATAGATCAAGCGTAGACCCTGTTCTTGCAAATGGGTCAAAGCCTCGGGTAGCAGCTGGCCCCGATACGGGGCTGGGCTTTCGGCGAATACCACATTGGCCAATCCTAGAATCCACACCACAACTAAGGCTCTTATCGATGGGGTGGAGATCATTCTTCTTCTCCCACAATCAAAACACCGGCCCTGACTTCATAGTTTTTGGTGGTGAATGCCCCACTGAATACTGCTTCCAGTGCCTGTTGCGCGCTCATGCTTTGGGTGTTTTGGAAGCCACTCAGTTTTTCTGATTGGGCATTCAATTCGATGACTTTGGATGTATATCTTAGTGTCCAGCCATTCTCACGACAGATCCAGACCAAGAAATCCGCCAGCGTTTGCTCACTGGAGTCATACATTGGTGTGAGATCAGATAGCCAGTCCCAATGCTCTCCATAGATATCAATCTCCTCCCGACTGACTACTCCGTCTTGATGAACCTGGAGCTGCTCCCCCACACTGACGCTATGGGTTTCGGTGCTGGATTTTTGTCGAGTTTCTACCAAACCTTCTCGCACCATGACCACCATAGCATCGGGTAAGACGGAAACAGCGAATTGTGTGCCGATGTCTCTAGCTGATCCGAAAGGTGTTTCCACTGAGACATAAACATCCGGATCATCCGACGGAGAGTCGATATAGAGACTGCCGGTGGTCATGGAAATTTCGTTGTCCCAGGACAACAAGATTCGAGTGTTTTGGTTCAACCTCAGGCTTTGGCCTGAAAGCAACGCCAAAGCAATTCCGCCCCCTTCTTCCACTAGGAGTTCAGTGCCAGCGTCGAGGGATTCTCCGTCCGCTATTGGAAAGTTTTCTCCGTCTTCTATGCGATACACAGTGCCCTTCAAGACTTCAACGCTGGCTAATTCTCTGGGTGGTGTCGTAATCAGAAGGTCTTGCCAAATGTTGGCAGCCAAAAATATGGTTGTTACCGCTGCGGCCAAAGAACCCACCAGCCAATTGCGGTTGTGGGTTGGACGTTTTACATTGGCTTGCCACTCCGCGTGAACCGCAGCTTTTACGCGTCCGGCCGCACTTTCGCTGGGCTCTGTTCTTGGACCCGCTGCGGTCAATAGTTCCCCCAAAGCCTTGTCCGTGGAGTCTTGGTCTGTGTGGTTGTTGTCGGTCATAACTAGTTCTCGAAAAAACCCTGTGTTCTATTGGATTGGGGAAAAGGTATTGTCTTGGGAGATGGTTAAGAAACCATCTTTGAAGGCTTGACGGGCACGAGTCAGTATGGACTCCGTTGCCTTTACTCCGCGCTGTAAGCGTTCAGAGATTTCCTTGACGGATAAGCCATGCACGTACTTCAATTCCAGGGCGTCGCTGTAAACGGACGGCAAGTGATCGAGGGTCACCTGAACCAAGCGGGTGATTTCGTCCCGGTAGCATGCCGCGTCGGGGTCATGGGCTGCACTCAGGCTCAGAGATTCCAACGCAGCCCTAATGACGGGATCATCTTCTTTGAGTTCCGGCACCAACTCTATGCGACTGTGTTTGCGATGATGGTTGCTCAATTCGTAGCGACAGAACGTGCAAAGCCACGTGAACAGGGCGGCTTTACCTTTGTAGGTGTCTAGTCTTTGCATTGCCTTGC
>JBCCFQ010000793.1:0-2277 GCA_039029655.1 Pseudomonadota bacterium
CGTGAGCCTAGGCTGTGCCAAAAAGGGAGTTTGCTGAAGGGCGTCCTTCAATGCCTGCCTTTTTTATTAAGGTGATCGAATCAATCCAAAGCATCTTCTAGTCGGTCATCACCCGAAAACCACCGCGTTCGGGGGTTAACCTAGGTAGTCGCATGACCGTTAAGTAAGTGTAGGTGTTGCTTAGCAAAAACCCAGAACTCAAACCGCGTTTTCGCCATCGTTGTATTTCACTTTGAGGGTTGCAGTGAATTATCCTAGGCTTAGGATAGGCTTGATAAAGTATATAAGGAATGCACTGATGGTTATTGTATGGGGATGCATCGAAATCAAACAAGGCAGTCTCCAAGAAGCCATAGCCATCAGTCTGGAACATGTTGAACGCTCCAAACAGGAGGCGGGATGTCTCAACCATTCGGTTCAGCAAGATGTAGAAAACCCACAAAAACTCGTTTTTTATGAAGAGTGGGAAGATCTTGCCGTGTTACAACAACATTTTGCGGTGCCAGAATCCGGACTCTTTGTTGGACGCATCTCCCAGCTGGCGGTAGCGCCACCTACAATGAAAATTTTTGAAGCATCCGAGGTGCAGCAATAATGAAGGCGTATGATTTGGTGTTTAAATTGTTTGCTGTAGTCATAATGATTTTTCTTTTGCAGGGCGCCCCGGATATTCTTGCTCAAGAAGAGACTCAACAGGTCACTATTGTTGCAGTCGTACCGGAGGATGCACCCCAGGTGTATCTAAGTGGCAATCTCCCTGAGCTTGGCCCTTGGCATCCAGCTGCTTTGCCCATGGAAGGCAACGGCGCTCAGCGAGTTGCCACCATCTCGGTTCCCAGTGGTCACAACCTGCAATTCAAAGTGACTGGAGGTTCTTGGGAGCAGGAGGGGTTGGGGCCATCTGGCACAGTGATGCCAGCTTTCTCCCTAACAGTCACAGAGGACACCAGCTACACCGCTGAGATCGCCGGATTTCGAAAAGACCCAAAAATCTTCATAGAGGACTGGAAGGGGTCTGGTGTAGAGGGCCAATTAGTGTATTGGCTCGATGTTAAATCGGAACGACTAAAAGACCCACGACACGTTGTGATTTGGTTACCACCAGGTTACGAAGACTCGAACAAAAACTATTCCGTAATTTATATGCATGACGGACAAAACCTGTTTGACCCCCGAATTGCCTACACCAATGTAGACTTGGGCGTCGACGAAGCAATGATGCGGGGCGTGTCGGATGGGCTTTACGATCCGGCAATCATAGTTGGCATATGGAATACGGCGGAACGACTTATGGAGTACTCGCCCTGGCATGACGCGGATAAATATGCGGACTTTGTGGTCAAGGAAATAGTTCCACGAGTCAACGAAGACTTTCGGGTTAAGACGGGCCCGGAGAACACCTTCACCATGGGTTCTTCCATGGGCGGATTAGTTTCTTTTTATCTTGTGAATAACTTCCCTAACATCTTTGGCGCCTGTGGTTGCGTGTCATCTCATGTCACGTGGTCACCGCAAATGATCGAGTGGTTTAATGGCAGAGACCCAACTGGCGCAGACCCGACACCTTACATTCAAACAGACATAAAAGAAGGTGCGACCGTGGCAAAAGATGTGCGAATGTTTTTTGACTATGGCACCAAGGGATTGGATGCCGCCTATCACCCGACACACCAGATCATGAAAAGGTGGTTGCTGGAACAGGGGCTGGAAGAAGGCTCCGACTTCATGGTCAAAAAGTATGACGGCGCAGACCACAATGAGGCGTCTTGGCGAGAGCGGGTTGGGGATCAACTGGCCTGGTTGTTGGACGGAAAATAAGAGCCGTCCAGCTTTCGTGGGGTTTACCCCACAATAGACTTTACATAAGGACACGAAATACGCCAGGAAAGGCAAAATTGAAACCAATTTCCGTTCAGATACGTATAAAATACAAGTTGAGCGTATCCGAGTAGTAGACATGAAAAAAATAATATGGGGCGCTCTGGTAGGCTCCGCTTGCGTTACCAGTTTTAATCCCACATTTGCACACGAAGATCACACCGCTGTTCTCGAAGAGTTAATTGTTTATGGTCGTGCAATCCAGTCCATTGGAGAGTCGCAATCCGCCTCAGAAGGCATCGTGGGCTATGAAGATTTTCAATTGCCACCGCTCCTGAGGGTGGGTGAATTGGCGGAAGCTGTTCCCGGCATGGTCGCCACCCAACACTCCGGTACAGGCAAAGCTAATCAATACTATCTCCGGGGGTTTAACTTAGATCATGGTACCGACTTCTCGGC
>JBCCFQ010000794.1:0-2273 GCA_039029655.1 Pseudomonadota bacterium
CCGACTACAAGCAAAGCTGAGAGCCCGGAGGCGGAGTCATTCCAAGTTGTTGAAGCTACATGCAGGAAGACCTTTCTCCGTCATTTTCGTTGAACGCTGAAACTCGCCTCTGGCTTCGTACAGACTGACTCGGGCGCGGACCAATACCTGATCGCCATTTTGGGGTTGAAAGTCCAATTGCCGGGCATTTTGTCGAAACAAGGCGCACCGGACTTGGGCACCCTCGTCCTTTAGGGAAAAATAAAGATGGCCAGACGCCGGGCGGGCTAGGTTTGAGATTTCACCTTCAATCCAGATAACACCTAGTTGATTTTCAACAATACTGCGGGCTTCCCTATTCAGACCGCTGACGCTATAGATCTGACGTTGATCGAAATTCATGGGCACCTGAGACATAGGCTCAAGGCTACCCCGTTACAGCGTCCAGCTCCAGTAGGGTAAAACTGTCTGTGGGCATCTAGCTCAAGTCGCGTATAATGCCCGGTTTTATTCAACACCGTGGGTTTCTAATCATGCGTATCGTTCGAGAGGCTTTAACATTCGACGACGTACTTCTTGAGCCTGCCTTTTCCGATTTCTTGCCGCGAAACGCGGACCTGGCTACCCGTCTGACCCGAGATATCTCCTTGAATCTTCCGGTTTTGTCGGCTGCCATGGATACGGTGACGGAAGCTCGCTTGGCAATTGCATTGGCCCAAGAAGGAGGCTTGGGTGTCATTCATAAGAATATGACACCAGAGGGTCAAGCCGATGAAGTACGGCGAGTAAAAAAATACGAAACTGGTGTGATTAGTGATCCAATTACCGTCAGTCCAGACAAGTCCATCCGAGAGGTGATAGAACTCACCCGGGCCAAAAACATCTCTGGGGTACCCGTGGTGGACGGCAAGGAAACTGTGGGCATCGTGACACACCGGGACCTGAGATTTGAAACCCAGTTGGATGCGCCTGTTTCATCCGTGATGACACCCCAAGAGAAATTGGTGACCGTTCGCGAGGGCGCGGACAAAGAAGAAGTTCTGTTGCTGCTTCACAAACATCGTATTGAAAAAGTGTTGGTTGTTGCAGAGGACTACGAGCTTAAGGGGATGATCACGGTAAAGGACTATCAAAAGGCCAGCGAATTCCCCAGCGCTTGTAAGGACGAGACTGGCGCGCTTCGCGTGGGTGCCGCCGTTGGGACTGGTCCAGATACCGATGAACGGGTAGAAGCCTTGGTTGCAGCCGGTGTGGACCTACTGATTGTAGACACGTCACATGGCCATTCTACTGGCGTAATGGACAGAATAAAGGCGATTAAAGGTGCATATCCTGGCGTTCAGGTGGTTGGCGGCAATATTGTCACCGGTGAAGCTGCTTTGAGCTTGGTCGAGGCGGGTGCTGACGGTGTGAAAGTGGGTATCGGTCCCGGCAGTATCTGTACCACACGGGTGGTGGCCGGAGTCGGCGTGCCGCAAATCTCCGCCATAAGCACCGTGGCTGAGGCTTTGCAAAATACCGGAGTCCCTCTCATTGCCGATGGGGGTATTCGTTATTCCGGAGACATTGCCAAAGCCATCGCCGCAGGGGCGGACACCGTGATGTTGGGGGGGATGTTTGCAGGTACCGAAGAGTCTCCCGGCGAGGTGGAGCTCTATCAAGGGCGTTCTTACAAGTCCTATCGAGGTATGGGTTCTTTAGGTGCTATGTCACAAAAACACGGGTCTAGTGATCGTTACTTTCAAGACCACGCCGATGAAATTCAAAAGCTCGTGCCAGAGGGTATCGAGGGCCGTGTTCCCTACAAAGGCAGTGTGGTCGCTATCCTACATCAACTGGCAGGTGGCTTAAGGGCTGCCATGGGATATACGGGATGTCGCACCATAGAAGAAATGCGAACCAAGCCAAAATTTGTTCGCATTACCGGTGCGGGGGTTAAGGAAAGTCACGTACACGATGTTTCAATCACTAAAGAAGCTCCCAACTACCGAACCGACTAGCCAATCACAGGTCATGACACAAAATATTCACAGCGAAAAAATCCTAGTACTGGATTTCGGCGGCCAATATACACAGCTTATTGCTCGACGCGTCCGTGAGATTGGGGTTTATTGTGAAATTTTTCCTTGGGACGTCAATGATGATGACGTTCGAGGCTTTGAGCCCAACGGGATCATTCTTTCAGGTGGTCCTGAGTCGGCGAATTTAGAGGAGTCGCCGGTGGCTCCCAACTCGGTGTATGAGCTTGGTGTCCCCGTGTTAGGTATTTGTTACGGCATGCAAACCATGGCTGC
>JBCCFQ010000795.1:0-2270 GCA_039029655.1 Pseudomonadota bacterium
GACCGGCAAGGGACTGCCGGTCAACCTCCTCTCCACTAAGCCCCTTCATTATTTTTCATGGGGTATGCCATCAGATTCGCCAACAAGCGTTCGGGTTGGGACATCACGTCTGCAATCTGCGAAAAAACCCGATGGGTTGTGATACGGTGAAGATCCAATAACAACAAAAAGTAGTGCCATTTTGGATTCCAGTGCTCCAACTGGCCAAAGACTCGATTGGTCAGTATTTGGCCCCACCCTAATTGTGGTGCTGGTGTGCACCATAGCCTTAGTATTTTTCCCTGAGACCGCCAGTCAAGCCGCAGCAGCCGGTAGAGCCTTCACCATCAACAATCTAGGCTGGCTTTTTCTCTTTGCAGGTTTGGCCTTTTTTGTATTCGCTCTTTGGCTCGCCTTTGGGCGTTTCGGCGGCATCAAATTTGGCGATCCTGATGAAAAGCCCGAATATTCAGACATCCACTGGGTCGGCATGATGTTCACCGCCGGTGTGGGTGGCGGTTTATTGGTCTGGGGTTTTGCAGAACCCATTTTCTACATTCAAACACCACCCTTCGGTATTGAGCCTTTATCACCTGCAGCCATTGAGTGGGCCCATATGTATCCCCTGTTTCATTGGGGTTTGATACCTTGGGCATTGTTCGCGATCCCTGCAGTCCCCATTGCGTACATGTTGTACGTAAAGAAAACGCCCATCATGCGCATTAGCAGCGCCTGTGATGGCGCCCTACCCGCCACGGGACGAGCAGTTAGTCATACCGTCATCGATATTTTTATCGTCATAGGAATTATTGGTGGCACGGCAACTGCCTTGGGGCTAGGCGCCCCGTTGGTGTCCGCGTTCTTTTCAGAACTGTTAGGGATTGAAGACTCCCTTGGCGCAAAAATGACGGTGCTAGGCCTATGGACCCTGTTGTTCGGTATCAGTTGCTATCGTGGACTCAAGAAAGGCATCCGCGTATTGGCGGATATCAATCTAACCATCGCTATGCTTGTTATCGCGTTTATTTTGGTGGTGGGTCCAACGTTGTTTATTTTGGACTTGTCCGTGAACAGCCTTGGTTTAATGCTGAAAAACTTTTGGTCCATGAGCCTTTGGACTGATCCGGTGACGAAGTCCAACTTTCCACAAGACTGGACCGTGTTTTATTGGACTTGGTGGCTCGCCTTTAGCGCATACATCGGTCTGTTCTTCGGCCGTATATCCAGGGGACGAACAGTCAAGCAACTGGTGCTTGGCGTAATTTTTTGGGGCACTCTCGGCACTTGGACGTTTTTAGCGGTGGTGGGTGGCTATGCGCTGTACTTACACAATTTTGACCTATTACCCATGGTGGACATTCTAAATCAGGACGGAATATCGGTGCTGGCCGCCAAATCGGTGGCATCAATGCCTTTGGGTAAGATCACCCTAGCAGTGGTTACGCTGTTGGCGGTTATTTTTTATGCCACCAACATCGATTCAGCGGCCTATGTATTAGCCAGTATATGCACCCGGGACCTCCCCAATAACGAGGAGCCTCAGCGGTCAACGAGAATAACTTGGGCCATTTTGCTCGCCCTACTCACCGGCGGGCTTATCAGTTTGGGTGGCATTGCCACAATACAGGCCTCCACTATCGTCAGCGCCTTACCCTTGGTTCCAATTACTATATTGATGTGCGTCTCGCTGTACCGTTGGCTAGGCCAAGACACAAAGTTGCCGCCTTAAGAAAAACCATCTGACTTGTTGTTAAACTATAACCTGTCGAAAAGCCTGACGGGCAGATCAAATCAATGGACAAAAACGAAAAATCTACCCCGGCTATTGAAAAGGCCTTTCTTCGTATCTCGATCTATCAAACCGTTCTAGCCGTGGTTGGTATGTTTATCGCCTGTATCGCACTGTTTGCTGCCCTCAATGAGGCGGATTCTGCTCGAAAACAACAAACCGCCAGCGTTTTACCAGAATTGGTTTTTGCTCAAAGCTTTAACCTGGCCAACGAGGCGCCAAGATTCTCTTTTATCGCCGTAAACAATGGCATAGGTCCAGCGCGAGTACGCGCCATGCGCTTATCAGTGGGTGACACAACCGTCACCAGCTGGCGTGAGATGACCAACACCTTGGGCGCAAAACCCGATGTGATTTTTGGTCAGAGCCAAATTGCCGGACGGTTGATTCCTTCGGCAGAAACCATCACGGTGTTTGAAACCACTGACAGCGAACTGGTCACTTTGCTCGTCTCTCAGCTTGAAAAAATCAAAGTAGACCTGTGCTACTGCTCTGTATTTGA
>JBCCFQ010000796.1:0-2265 GCA_039029655.1 Pseudomonadota bacterium
CTTCACCAGCCACTTCAGTCATCAAGGGACCCACTGCGGCAAGAAACACCTTGGGCGCGCCGTATTCGGTATCCAGCGGTGTAAACATGGGCGTCATCAGAGAGTGGGTATAAAAGTCGCCCTGGAATGACAGCGGAGTACCATTGTGCCAGTTGTCCCAGATGGCACGCATCGCCGAGATAAACTCACGCATGCGAGCCGCGGGTTTTGACCATGGCATGCTAAAGCGCTTGGTGATGTGCGGCCGAATTTGCGACCCCAAACCCAAAACAAACCGCCCCTTTGAGAAACTGTTTAAATCATGGCCAATGTTAGCGAGGTTCATTGGTGTTCGTGAAAAGGCAACAGCAATCGAGGTCACCAGTTCAATGTTTTCTGTTTCTTGCGCTGCAAGCAGCAAAGGGAAGAAGGGATCATGTGAGGTTTCCGCAGTCACTGCACCGTGATACCCCAGAGATTCCAAACGCTTGGCATGGCCAGTGGCCCCTGCCAGGTCTCCCATCAATCCACCGTCAACTCTCATGAATAGTTCCTCTTTGATTTATAAATTCTGAATACCAGCCCGCGCGACTCCCGGTCAAACGATGTCTTGGCTGGACAGGGTCTCTGACGCCTCAACTCCCGATCGCACGAGTTCTTTTTTCTCGCCGCTGCGTTTGCGCTCATATTTTTTAGCGCTTGTATAGACAGGCTCAACCAGCGTCACCGCACCAAAGGACTTCTGCTTTTGCACTTCAGAGACCTCGCCATAGGTCGTAGATCTCTGTCTTGGTGTGCGGCCGATACTTCTAATAATCTCTTCCATCTCTTCAGGTGATGTTTCCTGCCCGTGTGATGCTCCGGCTGCCCGCGTGATGGTTTCATTCATCAATGTGCCGCCGAGGTCATTCACACCAGCCTGCAAACAGGCTCTTACGCCGTCATGACCCAACTTGGTCCAGGACGCCTGAATATTTTTGAAATAGGGATGTAATGACAACCGGGCGATGGCGTGAATCAGCACAGCCTCTCTAAATGTCGGGCCTTTGCGTGCATTGCCTTTCAGGTAAATCGGTGACTCCATGTGAATGAACGGCAGAATCACAAACTCAGTGAAACCACTGGTTTTCTTCTGCAAGTCCCTCACCCGAATAAGGTGATTAGCAACATGCTCATAGCCTTCCATGTGGCCGTACATAATGGTGGCAGTCGTGTTGAACCCTTCGCCGTGAGCAGCTTCCATGACTTCCAGCCACTCGGCCGTGTTGATCTTATCTGGGCAGAGCGTCGCCCTTACCTCATCGTCTAGAATCTCTGCAGCCGTACCAGGCAGGGTGCCTAGCCCCGCCTCCTTTAACTGCGAGAGAAATTCAGGTATCGGAATACCCAGTGTTTTTGCCCCTTGCCAGACTTCCAGTGGCGAGAAGGCGTGGATATGCATATCGGGGTTAACCTGCTTGATCGAACGACATATATCGATATATGTCTTTCAGAGAAGACATGCAAAAAAGGTAGAGGAAGCCTTGGATTCTAACAACCTAAACAAAAGCAAGGAAGATCAAGCAAAGGACTTGCATACATGGCTGCAAACAAGTGATCTTGATGGAGATGGTGCGTATTCCCCTCTTTTTACTAGCATGCACCCAGCAGGTGGGACAGAAGAAAGAGATGAAAATAATGCTAAAAAGTGGATTCCCAATAAAGCTAGCTGGGCTGGCCCCGAAGGTACCCAAGAACCTCCACAATTCAACCCTCTCAGGCAAAAATTGTCTGAATTTTGCAAAACACAAGAGGATGTTAAAAATCTTGAAATATATCTTACAAACCGCCTGGCACTGCACAAATGTAATGGTTACTGTTTACGTAAAAAAAAAACAGGATTCAAAAACAAGATATTGTCGTGTTCGTTTTGGCAAAGAGGACCCTGTTACGAAAAAAACCAATGGTAAGGAAATACATCCATTTGATGCATGGATCGCTAACTCAAGTCACACAAGATATGAAGGCCCCAGAGACCATCCAAGGTTAGTCCAGTACGTTAAGACAGCACTCTTATCTTGGCTTGCAAATGTAGATGTCCAAGCAATAATCGACGATGACCTTATCAGTCTTCAGAAGTACATAGTAGCATATGCATGTAAATGCTCTGCAAGTACTGAGGAATTGATTGCAATTTATAGGAATCTTTTGGACTCAGCGAATGCCAATGCATCAGTAAAGAATGTTGTGCACCGATTATTATTGAAACTTGTTGTAATGGTTGATGTGCCAGCTGCTGCTGCCGAC
>JBCCFQ010000797.1:0-2265 GCA_039029655.1 Pseudomonadota bacterium
CTTTTGTTGGCGCAAGTGATTCAGTGTTACCAACGCCGTGTCTCGATCCTCGCTGGCGTAAATTTCAACGTCGTCCGCCACGACGCGTCCAGCAGGAAACAAACCGAACACCGCGTTAGCGCCTAGCCACTTTTGTTCCAAAATGCGGGACAGCATATCCTGCGCGTCATCAAACAGTTTGCTGGCGGCATCGCCAACTTTCGCGTCCGACAATATGGCGGGAAACTTTCCAGCAAACTGCCAAGCGTTAAAGAATGGCATCCAATCAATTCTCTCCACTAATTTGTTTAGTGGATAGTCCTTTAACACTGTAACGCCTAGCTTCCTGGGTACGGGCGGTACATAGTTGGTCCACTCGATGGCGTGACAGTTACCCCGAGCGTCGCCCAGAACCAAATGGGGTGCTTTCTTTGACTTACCGGCATGTAAATCTCTGCGGCGACCACATTCGGCTTTCACTTCCGTCACAAACCGTTGGCGTTCGGTCTCACTAACAAGTTTTTGTGCCACGCCCACAGCACGGGATGCATCTTTTACGTACACCACAGGACCAGAATACTGCGGATCAATTTTTACCGACGTATGTGCAGGTGATGTGGTGGCACCCCCAATCAACAAAGGTAACTCAAACGCTTGTCGCTGCATTTCGCTAGCGACGTGTACCATCTCATCAAGAGACGGGGTAATCAGCCCAGACAATCCAATGATGTCTGCATTTTCTCGCCGGGCCGTGTCTAATATGCTTTCGCAGGTCACCATCACACCTAAATCAATGACTTCGAAGTTGTTACATTGAAGTACAACACCGACAATGTTTTTACCAATATCGTGGACATCTCCCTTGACGGTGGCCATCACAACCTTACCGTTACTAGACATGCCGCCTTCTTTCTCTGACTCAATAAATGGTATTAGATGGGCAACGGCCTTCTTCATAACCCGCGCGGACTTTACGACTTGAGGCAAAAACATTTTGCCGTCGCCGAACAAATCACCCACAATGTTCATACCGTCCATCAACGGTCCCTCGATGACTTCAATGGGGCGATCCGCTTCTAGTCGCGCAGACTCTGTATCTTCAACAATAAACTCGTCCAAACCATTGACCAGAGCGTGCTCCATGCGCTTCTTGAGGGGAAGTTCTCTCCAGGCCAGGTCATTACCCGCCTTTTTCTTAGCACCGGACTCCTTAAACTCCTCGGCGATGGCCAAAAGATTTTCCGTCGCTTCCGGGTCCCGATTGAGAATCACGTCTTCAACTGCGTCTCGGAGTTTTTCAGGGATATCTTGATAAATAGCAAGCTGACCCGCATTCACGATACCCATATCCATACCCGCCTTGATGGCGTGGTAGAGAAAAACGGAGTGCATCGCTTCCCTGACGGGATTGTTCCCACGGAAAGAAAACGACACATTGCTAACACCACCACTCACCATGGCATGGGGCAATCTGTTCTTTATATCGCGAGTCGCCTCAATGAATGACAACCCATAGCCATTATGCTCTTCAATACCGGTGGCCACCGCAAATATATTCGGGTCAAAGATAATGTCTTCCGGGGCAAAACCCACCTCATCGGTGAGTAGTTTGTAACTGCGCTCACAAATTTCCACTTTGCGCTGGGCGGTGTCCGCCTGACCCGTTTCATCGAATGCCATCACCACAACTGCGGCACCGAAACGCAGTATCTCTCGAGCCTGCTCCAGGAACGGCGCTTCGCCTTCCTTGAGACTGATGGAATTCACAATGCCTTTGCCTTGCAGACACTTAAGCCCGGCAACGATAACATTCCACTTGGATGAGTCGATCATAAAAGGCACCGAGGCAATATCGGGCTCGGACGCCAACAAATTGCAAAACCTAATCATCGCCGCCTCGGAATCTAACATCCCTTCATCCATGTTGATGTCGATGATTTGGGCACCATTTTGCACTTGCTGTCGTGCGACAGCCAAGGCTTTGTTGTAATCATCCGCCTCGATGAGACGTCTGAATATCGCTGAACCCGTCACGTTTGTGCGTTCACCAACGTTCACAAACAGATCATCTGGTCCAAAAGACACAGGTTCTAAACCACTCAACCGCATTTTCGTTGGAAGAGACGGAATCACTCTGGGTTTCAATGAACTCACACGATCAACAATGGCTTGTAAATGAACTTTTGTAGAGACACCTTCTTGTAGCGTTTTTAACAATTGATCTTCCTTTTTTACTTTAAGTTGCTTTACCATATAGTAGGCTATAAACCTCTTGCCTTCAGCCAC
>JBCCFQ010000798.1:0-2260 GCA_039029655.1 Pseudomonadota bacterium
AAATCCACTTCAAGTGCCAGAAGAGCCAAGTGGGCATTTGTGTATAGGATGCACACAGGATCAGAACCGACGCAACACGCCGGAGCTCATCACTACCTACGTCGGATCTATTGTCTTAGGGCTGGTTGCAGGTATCGGGGTCGGGGTATGCCATCAGTCGGCAAAGACTGCGCTTGAACGGCTTCCATTGTCGTTCTGGCTGAGCCAATCTGTCTGCGATGGCCCACAAAACCGCCGGATGAACCCCCAGACCAATGTGGCTACTGTACACCCGGATGTTCTCCGTGGTGTCGGACTCCTCCTCTAAAGAGCAACGCCAATGAACCACACCGTCACTGCGGCTATAGATTGCCGTGGCGGGAACCGGTGGCGGTCCTGACAGACGATCCAGGTCGGCCTGGGTCACATCACTTTCATCTTGGCCCGAGATGGCCTTGTATAAGTTCGATACAGCGGTGGATTCATGATGTCTCAGAGGGGATCCTTAGGTAATGACCTGACGCACATCGTCAGGCGCCATCCACGCCAACTCCCGGGCATAAACGCCGCCTAGGCTCCAGCCAATAAGGCTGACCTTTTGCCCATACCGCTCTCGTAGCTCTCGGAGTCGAACCAGAACGTCTTTTTCTATCTCACCCACAGGACCCAAATTTCGGCCCAGTTTCCAGCGATGGCCTTTGTAACCCAATCGCTTCAAAAAATGCCTTAGCGGAAAAGTTGAGCTTCCGCTGGCCAAAAAACCTGGCAAAACCAAAACCGGGTGACCGTCTCCTCTAGGCGCCATGGATAGCCAGGGGTAGGAAAACACATGGGCATATAGCTCCCCCACTGCGCGAGTTTCTAAAAGCTGTAGGGCCAGTGAAGGCGCCCGAATCTCACCTGCTGCAACACTCAAGGCATTGAACTCCAAAAAAATTCTAGGGGACTATTTTAAGCTGAAGGGAACTCGTAATCCGAGAACTGTTCCCGCAACGCAACTTTGTTTAACTTTCCGGTCGCCGTATGTGGTAATTCTTCCACAAATACGACATCATCCGGAAGCCACCACTTAGCTACCCTGCCATCGAGGAAACTTAAGACGTCATCTCGCCCGACATCACTTCCAGGCTGTATCACCGCTATCAAGAGTGGGCGCTCAGTCCATTTTGGATGAAACCGTCCGATGACCGCCGCTTCGGCAACGTCCGGATGCCCCACGGCCGCATTTTCGAGATCTATGGAGGAGATCCATTCACCGCCCGACTTAATAACGTCTTTTGTTCGATCGGTGATTTGCATATAGCCATGTGGATCAATGATTGCGACATCACCCGTATCGAACCAACCTTTCTCGTCTACCGCATCGCTGTCATGACGAAAATAACCATTGCACACCCAAGCGCCCCTAACCTTAAGCGCACCAAACGCTTTGCCATCCCAAGGCAGCTCTTGGTCATCCGGATCGGTTATCTTCATCTCGATACCGAAGACTCCACGGCCCTGTTTCACCTGTAGGTTTCGAACATCGGCATTCTCGATTGGCTCCAAAGTGGGCTTAATATTGAACACCGTGCCTAAGGGACTGGTTTCGGTCATACCCCAGCCCTGATGCACCATGATGTTGTACTTATCTGCAAAGGCATCAACAATCATTTTTGGACAAGCCGCGCCACCGACGCTGACCTTCTTCACACAATCGATTCGCTTGCCGCTTGTTTCAAGATAATCCAACAGGGCCAACCAAATGGTCGGCACGCCGGACGCGATGGTCACGCCCTCATCTACCATCAGTGATTGCAGAGTTTCGCCATCGGCCATCTTGGGACCGGGAAAAACAATCTTTGAGCCAACCATCAGCGTGCTGTAGGGAATACCCCAACCGTTGACGTGAAACATAGGCACAACGGGTAACACAACATCTTTGCCAGCAAGACCCATTACATCCGGCATACATCCCGCATAAGCGTGCAGAATGGTTGATCGGTGACTGTACATGACTCCCTTTGGGTTGCCCGTGGTGCCGGATGTGTAGCACAAACAGCTGGCAGTATTCTCGTCAAACTCAGGCCACTCAAACTCATCTGATTCGTCGGCGATTAAACTCTCATAGGACTGCACGTTGGGCAAATCTGTTTTGGGTAAGTTCTCTTCCTCACACAAAACGATCACGCCTTTTAAGGTAGTGAAGTGAGAATGGAGTTTCTCCACCAAAGGAAATACCAACAGGTCTACAAAAAGGTATTGGTCCTCGGCGTGATTGACTATGTAACCCACTTGTTCG
>JBCCFQ010000799.1:0-2260 GCA_039029655.1 Pseudomonadota bacterium
CCAGGGCAAGACCACTGCCGACCATAATGGCCAGCATAGCGCGTGGGAAGCGAATATCCCACACGATGGCCTCGCGCCCTTTACTCCAGGTTTCTTCAACCATACCGGGCATGAGCTTATTGAAAAGTATGCCCCACACCGTACCCGCGGGCACGGCCACCGCGCCCACAGATACAGCAACTGACAATGAAACCAACAGCGCCAGGAGCCCACCAACGGCAAGTAGGATAGGTGACAACAAGAGGGTGGGTTTACTCACCTGTGAATCGCTATTACCTACTGGTTAGTCCAAAAGGCCTTTGCCAGTGTTTTCACTGCCTTAATGTTGCGTGGGCCCGGGGTGGCTTCCACGTACTCTAGTGTCACGAACCGGTCATTTTTCACCGCATCTAAATTGGCAAAGGCTGGGTTAGACATCATGAATTCTCGTTTTTGCGCAGCTGTCACGTCACCGTAATTGACGATCATCACTATCTCTGGATTGCGGTCAACAACTTCCTCCCACGTTACGGTCGCCCAGCTCTTATCGAAGTCGTCCATGATGTTGCGCCCACCAGCGGCTTCTATCAATGCGGTGGGCATTGCGTAGCGTCCGGCAGTGAAGGGGGCGTCCTCTCCACTGTCATAAACAAAAACTCGTGGAGGCTCACCGGTCTCCAGGTTTTCGGTGAACGATTTGATCTCGGCTTTGTAGCCGTCTACCAGGGCTTTCGCTTTGTCTTCTACGCCAAAGATTGCACCAAGATTGTTGATATCTGCATACATGTCATCGATTGAGGCCTTTTCCTTGTCCATGATGTGGATGCAGCTTTCAGTCAGTTCATAGACTTTGATGTCAAACTGCTCAAGCGTTTCCGGAGTCACTTCGCCGCCGACTTTCATGCCATAGTTCCAACCGGCAAAAAAGAAGTCAGCATCAGCACCTACCAGAACTTCTTTTGTAGGGTATTTTGCAGAGAGTTCCGGCAGTGCGTCTACCCCTTCACGCATTTCTGCATCCAGAGTTTTCCAGCCTGAGATGCCAGTATAACCAACCATTCGATCTGTCAGGCCTAATACCAACATCATTTCCGTCAGATTGACATCGTTTGAAATGGCACGTGCGGGCGGTTCGTCGAACACGACTGATCGGTTGCAGCTTTGTATCTTCGTTTCAGCAACGCAAATACCCGTACAGCAAAACAAGGCCAGCCCGCTAATGATTAGATTTTTCATGGTGACGTGTGTTCCTTCTAAAGGTTGAAAGTCAAATGATTGGTATTGCTTGACGCAAGGCGATCTCTGCGTGCGGTGACTCGAAATGTCTCGCTCAGCGCTTTTTCCTGAAAAACGCTATCCGGGTGGCCGAATCCGAAGGGGTAACCGGCTTTTAACATTAGAACGTGGTCGCAGACTGACGCCGCCATATTCAGATCGTGCAGGGAAGTCACAATAGTGAGAGGTAAATCGCGTATGAGTTCCAGTATTTCCAACTGGTGACGGATATCGAGATGATTGGTTGGTTCGTCCAGAATCAGCAGTCGCGGCTCCTGGGTCAGCGCCCGGGCGACCATAACGCGCTGCCGCTCACCGCCTGAAAGTGTACCCAGCTGACGCTCTGCTAGCTGAAGCAGATCAAGTTGACTAAGCGTGCGGGAAACTACATCGGCATCATATGCGCTGTCCGCTGTACTAAAGCCTGACCGATGAGGAGTCCTTCCCAGTGATACAATCTCTTCTACCGTCAATGCAAAGTCTGTCGGTTGTTCTTGTAATACAGCCGCGACCCGGCGAGCTGCGTCACGTGCGGACAACGACCAGATATTTTCTCCATCGACTGTTACCGTACCCGTTGTGGGTACATGGAAGCGATAGAGCAGGCGAAGCAATGTTGATTTGCCAGCGCCGTTAGGACCGACCACCCCGAGCACACGGCCTGCATCTAACTTAAATGTGATTGGATGAAGGATGAGTGCTTTGCTACGCGGCGGTTTCCAACTGGCGTTAGTAACGCAAAGCGAGGCAGCGGAATCGCACAAGTCTTCCCGGTCGGGTGTTAGCGGACGATCAATTTGGGTAGGTTGCATGGGTGTGGTTTCGCTCTAACGATACGTCTGCGTTTTCCAACTTTGTTTGCCATTCACTTATCCGGGCAGAGAAACACGCTGGCCTGAGTGAAGTGGGGTTGTGACTCGAGCATGTTTTGTCCCGTGAATTTCTGTGGAGATAAAATGCCTGGATCAGAACAATATAATTACAGTGACAAATTTGGCACTCGGCG
>JBCCFQ010000800.1:0-2260 GCA_039029655.1 Pseudomonadota bacterium
AAGCAACGCCCCCTCGACCTTTCAGCGTCTCATGGCGGTTGTGCTTGCTGGGCTCAATCGGAAAACATGCGCAGTATACCTGGACGATGTTCTAACCTTTTCCCCATCGTTTGAGCAACATTTAATCGACGTCCAACAAATTTTTGACGCCATCCGTCAAGCTGGCCTGAACCTCCAGCCACGGAAGTTCCAATTTGCTAGAAAAACAATTCACTTTCTCGGCCATCAACTTTCCCCATCGGGTATTTCACCCGACCCTTCAAAAATCGCAGCCATTGAGGTATTGCCACTACCAACAACACGGGAAGAGCTGAAAAGCTTTCTCGGCCTCGCCTCATATTACCGTCGTTTTATCCAGGGATTCGCAAAAATCGCTGATCCGCTGAACCGCATTCTGCGAAAAAACAATCCTTTCAGCTGGGGTCCCGACCAAGAAACCGCCTTGCAGTCGCTCAAAGAATTACTTGTCAGCGCACCTGTCCTTCGGTTCCCTGACTCTACCAAACAATTCTTTCTGTACACAGATGCGTCGAAGTTAGGCCTCGGGGCGGTCTTATCCCAATTTGGTGACAGTGACTTGGAACATCCCGTCATGTATCTCAGCCGCACGCTCAAACCGGCCGAGCGAAACTATCATACAATCGAATGGGAGGCACTTGCTGTCTTTTGGGCAGTGAAACTTCTTCGACACTACCAACCTGGTCGTAGATTTGTGGTGGTCACTGACCACGGTCCACTGCGATGGCTTATGTCCCCCAACCATATGTCACAACGGTTGACAAAGTGGAGTCTTGCTTTGCAAGAGTACGATTTTGAGATTCGTTATCGCTCAGGCAAACAAAACCAAAATGCCGACGCTCTTTCTCGAGCACCATGCCCATCTGTGAATGTTGTCCACGGAACAGGCGAGGAGAGCCAATCTGATCTCACACATTCTCAGCAACATCTAAATACAGAACAAGAAAATGATCCTCATCTGTCACCAAAGTTGCACTATCTACACGATGGTCAACTGCCCTCCGATGAGGACGATGCAAGGCGAATCATACTTGAAAGCGAATTCTTCGTCCTTCTTGACGGCTTATTGCATCACATTTGCCCAATCCGTCAACGAGATTCTCCCGGCGAGAGTCCACATCAACTTGTTATTCCCGCGTCGATGCAACAAGAGCTTCTCGAGGCTTTTCATGATGACCTCTATGCTGGGCACCTCGGAATTGCAAAAACATTTCACCGCCTCCGCCAGCGATACTACTGGCGTTCGCTTTATAGCGACGTGGTTGCCTATTGCAACCAGTGCGTTAAATGTGCAACCCGCAAGAACCCATCAAAGAAAACACGCTATCCTTTGCAGCCTCTTCCGGTCGACGGCCCTTTCGACCGCATAGCGGTCGATTACCTCGGTCCCTTGCCACAAACGGAAAAGGGCAACCGGTATCTCCTGGTCTTCTCCGATTACCTCACCAAATGGCCAGAGGTATTTCCAACAGCCGATCAAACTGCTGAAACAGTCGCACGGCTGTTAACCGAGCAAGTCATCTGTCGCCACTCCGCACCTCGCCAGTTGTTATCCGACCGGGGAACTAATTTCCTGTCCAAACTCGTCAAAGAAATTTGTCGCATGTGCGATACACGAAAACTCAACACCACATCCTACCATCCGCAAACGGATGGACTCGTCGAGCGCTTCAACCGTACTCTCCTAGATATGTTGGCTAAAATGGTAGATGCCGATCAAAAGAACTGGGATACGCATCTCCCTTTCTGCTTATTTGCGTACAGGACCGCGCGACAAGCATCAACCGAACAGAGTCCATTTGCTCTACTGTATGGCCGCCCGCCAAGGCTGCCCATAGACAGTGAACTGCTTGTCGCTATCCGTCCTTACTGTGAACTCGACGACTATGCAGTCCAAGCGGCAAGACATTTCTCCACTGCACGCACATACGCGCACGAATGTATCCAACGAGCGCAACAAAATCAAACCAAAGCATACAACAAGAGCATGACAGCCATACAGTTTGCGACAAACGACACAGTGCTACTTTGCACACCACAGGTCAGCAAGGGCAAAACCAAAAAACTCTCACACTTGTGGTCAGGTCCCTACATTGTTAAGTCCACAAACGGAAACAATGTGTTTATACAGAAGGAGAGCCAACCACACAGCCAATTTCTCCGTGTACATGCGAATCGGTTAAAAAAATTTACGCCTGCCATACCGACCCCCGTTTTGCCTGATCGTTCTAAGCAAGCATTC
>JBCCFQ010000801.1:0-2255 GCA_039029655.1 Pseudomonadota bacterium
GCTGAACCACCATTGACCAACACAACAACGGGTTTTCCTCTTAGCAAATCCCCGGTTTGTGCAAATAGCTTGAACTTGGAATCCTGGATACGGCCGTCCGCCGAGACGATTAACCCGTTCTCAAGAAAAGCATCTGACACCTCAACCGCGGCTTCCAATACCCCACCTGGGTTATTGCGCAAATCTAGAACAAGACCGTCGAGATCGCCTTCGTTATCACGTTTCATACTTCTCAGCGCTCTATACAAGTCACGGCTCGTGGTTTCACTAAAGATAGAAATACGAACGTATCCAAAGTCATTTTCCAACAAAGTGGATCGCACACTGGTCACTTCGATTTGTGCACGGGTCAGTTCGAACCCAATGGGCTCCTCGGTTCCTTCCCGCCGCACTTCCAAGCTGACTGTGGTGCCGGCTTTTCCCCGCATTTTTGCAACGGTTTCGTCAGCGTTACTTTCAGCAACACTTTCATTGTTGACACTAACTATGACATCCCCAGCCTTTAGACCGGCACGAGATGCTGGCGTATCATCGATAGGAGATACTACTCGGACTTGCCCCTCGTCGTTGGTCACCTCTAAACCCACACCCGAATAGTTGCCTTGGGTTGCGATTTGCACATCAGCGTATTCGTCGGCGCCTAAGAAAGTCGAGTGGGGATCCAAGTCTGACACCATCCCTCGAATGGCGGCTTCAATCAGCACTTGATCATCTACGATTTCCACGTAGTCCCGCTTCACGCGTTCTAAGACTTCAGCCAATAATCGTGCGTCCTCCCAAGGCAGACCAGTAGCGAGCGCACTACTTCCCTTTTCTTTGTCAGCCAAGACAGCGTGGCTTGCAAGTGCACCCAAGCCTGCTACCAAGGCGCATAGAATGATCAATCGTGGGTACTGCTTAAGCGTCATACCAAAACTCCTCTTACCCGAGGGACCTTATCACAAGACCAAGCACAGCCCGGTGCCTGTATTGGCTATTTTGGCGCAGGCAGGCTGGATTTGAACCAGGTATGGGGATTTTGTGGTTGCCCGCCGGCTCGAATCTCGAAATAGAGACTGGACTGGATTTGACCACCCGTATCTCCCACCAGAGCAATGGTGTCACCAGGTGCCACCCAGTCACCTACAGCGCGGGTAAGGAGTTGGTTATACCCATAGAGACTCATGTATCCACCGCCGTGATCTACGATAACCAACTGACCCATACCAGGTAGCCAATCGGCATAACTGACTCGACCGCGAGCAATAGAGCGAACGCGACTGCCTTCTGTGGCACCGATGACTAATCCTTGCCATCGCATCTTTGGCGCCCGGGGTTGTCCGAAGTCATGAATGAGTTGGCCCGGTAACGGCCATTGCAACGCACCTTTTAAACCCGCAAACGCTTCCTCCGTTTGTACTGGGTATTCAGATAATAGGTCTCGAAGTTCCTGCAGCAACTGAGTTAATGCGGCTTCCTCTACGGCAAGTCGCTCCGCCTGTTGGTCCTGAGACTTAAGCTTTTGTTCAAGCGTTGCCAGGGCTTCTTGCCTACTTTGTAACGCACCTTCCAGTTTAACTAACGCCGCCCTAGCCTCATCTTCTAGCCCAAGTTGCTCTTGTAGCTTCTGTTTGAATTGGCGGTCCAACTCTCCCAGTTCGTTCAAGACCCGCCGAAGACGCTGTAAATGGGATCGTCGATGTCGGGCTAGGTATCCGAAATAGGTGGTATCTCTGGCCATAGACACAGGATCATTGCTATTTAACAACAGTTGAATGGCTCCCTGAGTCCCATGCACATAGGCGCTGCGAAGCTGGGCGATGAGCTCCCCGGTGCTGTCGGCCACATCTTCGCGCTTTTGCTGCAGCCTAACTTGTAACTTATCCAATTCTTGGGTGGTCTGGCTCTGGGCCTCATCCAAGCGGCGCAGGCGAGTTCTGATCTCGACGATGTCTTTTTCCGCCTGTGAAACACTTTTTCTCTGGCTGTCCCGAGCTTGGGTAGTCCGCTGTATCTCCGTGTTTAAGGCATTGATTTCATTACGAAGATTTTCAAGCTCCGCTTCGGTCTGTTTGGCTTCATCGGCAACCGCTGGATTTAGGAAACTCTTGTCGCCACATCCACATCAGACATCAGAGAAGGGAAGTGGCCTTGTTTTGCCCGGGCTGGCTGCCCACTTGTTCTTTTTTTTGCCGATCACTTGCCCCACCTGTGCAAAATTGCCCATCAACTCTTGGCCATGCATGGCAGGCGCGCATGTCCAGCGCAGTCGTGCA
>JBCCFQ010000802.1:0-2253 GCA_039029655.1 Pseudomonadota bacterium
GCAAGGTGTCATGAGCCAGCCAGTTTAGACCTACCTTGTAAGTGTTACCGCTGCCATAAGAGTCTACGTCCGTGTATCGTCCGGACAAACTCAAGGTCATGCTCCGAGCAAAAGGTCTATCTTGAAAAAGAGGTAACTCTAACTCGGTAAAAATAGCTTTGGTGGCATCATCGCCAGCAGTAATCCCTGCCGTTGAGGTGTTCCAGGCATTACCAGACAGAGTGATGTTCCCGGGTATGTCTGCAATTTCGTCCTCACGGTAATGTATACCCAATACGACTCCAGCAGGACCTGCGGGCATTTCAAACAGATTACCCGTGACGTAACCTTCCACGGACCACTGGGTGTATTCAGTACTACCCACTTCCGTTCCGAAAAGGAACGCTCTTTCCTCTGCCGTGACATTGCCGCGTAAGAACTCGGGGTCCAGCCATCTAGGATCTAGACAAGGCACGCCACGAACCGAGGTGGTTGTGCCGACGCAAGAACCACTGGCAAACCAGGAATCCGCGATGGAGTCATTGAACACCTGATCCGAAAAGTAATCGCCGTCGGAGAAAGAATACTGATATGAAACGTCATACCCCCAATTCTCACCAAAGTCCCCCTTTAACCCACCCACAAATCGGGTGTATTCCACTTCAATGGTGGAATCGTTGTGGTCGGTAATAGGTGTTGGGCTTAGCCACTGAGCACCGGTCCAACCGGTACTGAGCGTACTACCATTGCCCGGCCCTATGCCGTCGCCAAAGTTCCAATTCTCGTTGTATACGTAGGTCCAGTATTGCCGATAGCCGTTGGCGAACGTTTCCCGTCGATTTAACAGCACTTCGGCATAGGCCGTCATGTCCTCATTGATTTCAAATTCCGCTTCCCCATAGACGGTGAACAATTCCGTTTCTGGTATCAACGATGATGCGTCTTGGAACGGATGGTCCGCGTTTGAAACACCGTCTGAGGCTCGGTCGTACCTCACCGGAAAAAACCCACCCGGTTGGCCTAGGAAGTCTGGATCAGTAGGGTCTGAGGCATAACCTGGAACAAACTGTCCAAGGTCCCCGTCATAGTCAAATTGAGCCAACAATGAACTTGCGGAGGGCACGTTGCCTCCAGCACCTTGATAGTCGTAAAGCCACACGTGACCCCACAATAAGTCTGTGCAATGAGGTCTTCCGGTCCGTGGATCGATAACGTCCCGTCGCTCACCGGTGTTGGGATCAAAAATGAATTGCTCGCCACAGGCAAAGTAGTCTCTGTCACCCTTGGCTAATTCTGATTCTCTTAGATAATCGGCGGTAACACGAAAGTAGCCCCGCTCAAACTCTTTACCATACGAGGCACTGAGTCGGCTCTCTTCACCGCCACTCTCGGTGGGTTGAGAGGTGTAAACGTCAATGGATCCGCCTGTATCCTTGCGAGTAATAAAGTTAACTACACCAGCAACGGCATCCGAGCCGTAAATAGACGATGCACCATCTTTAAGAATCTCAACTCGCTCCAAAGCGGCAAGTGGCAAGACGTTTAAATCAAAGGACGATGTGCCCCCTCTCGTCCCAGCAGGACCGGCCCTACGCCCATTTAACAAGGTCAACGTTCTATTTGCACCAAGGCCCCGAAGAGACAAAGTCGTGGCACCCGTGCCGCCGTTTTGAACAAAGGCGGTTGAAGTTGCAGACGTCACTTGGGGTGAGCCCGCCGCTACGGTCGTAGTCTGTAGTAATGTGCCCACATCACTCAAGCCTCGAACCACAGCATCATTGGTAATGACAACATCCATGGGTGCCGAGCTAGAGAAACCATCTCGACGAAGTCGTGATCCCGTTACAACAACTTCTTCGACGTTTTTGTCCGCTTGTTCATCAACATTGTCCTGTGCGTACACCACATTAGACAAACAGAACGCGCCCCCGGCCAACGCCATGCCCACAGCCGCAGCGACTGGTGATCTTTTATGCATCATGTTTCCCCACCAAATAAAGAGCTAAGTGATCAATAATTTCATCGTTGTTGACCACGTTTTCGTAATACAGTTTTGCGTAATAACAACATGAATAAATTATACGAGGGGCTTAGTTAACTCATGCGACACCGTAAACAGCGGGAATCAATTTTGTTCGAGTGAATATGTTTAGATGATCAAGAAAATACTGATAGTAGGTGGAGGTTCTGCAGGTTGGTCGGCTGCCGCGTATTTGAATGCAGCGTTTAATTCACCACAACAAAGATCCATTGATATTCAATTGGTGGAATCAC
>JBCCFQ010000803.1:0-2251 GCA_039029655.1 Pseudomonadota bacterium
AAATGGCCATTTCCGGCTCCATTACCACAGGCATCACTGGTGCAGGAACAACTGAAATGGCTGGCACGATTGCAGCATCGATGTCTTTGCCTGGTTTAGGGCGTTTAGCTTCACATATTGGCAAGTTTACGCCGCAAGGCCAAACGATAAGTCATATTTTTCGAAACGGTCGAGTCCCGAAAGCAAGCGAACTTCAGAAATGGGCGAAGAAGCAGGGATGGAAACCCACTCAAAACGGGACAGGACCCGTCAAATACATCGATCAAAATAGCGTAACCAGATTGACAATCAAGCGTGGGAGTACAAGGGCGCCAAATAGCGATTACCCTCATATTGAATTGAGAGATTCTGCTGGTAACAGGATCGATCCCAGGACGGGCAACCCAACTACTAGACGATCCCCTAACAATCTTACAAAGATTGAATTTGACACTGAATAAAGACATAGAAAAATAGAGAGCCATGCAGTCTTACGCTGAAATAGAAAACTTAGAGTTTGTATACTTGGAAGATAGTTATGTGCTCGAGGTTTTAATTAGAAGCGATAAAATTATATTCGAAATGGACTTAGTTTTGTGCGAAGAACATGATTTGTATTCACCCCCACCAGAGAACGAACAATACTGCTATAAATTGGGTAGAATAACTTTCCCGAATGTTGTGGAGATTTTCGAGAGTACACAAACTGAAAGCATGAATGTAGGCACTGAAGGTGCTATTGATCTTGGAAACATTGACCAATTTGAGTTCGAAGGAAGCAAGTTTAGACTACAAGGCGACTGGGGAAGTTTAACCCTTATTTCCGACCCGCCGAATTTGGAGTTTCACTAAGATTGCTCCAAAAAAAGCTTAACGAGCGTGATAACACACACCTTTCGCCCTCACCTCACAATCCGGTGCAACTCTTCCTCGCGCTTGATCCCGGTTTGAACCAATCCGTCCGCGCCTCGGATACGGTATTGAGATGTGGGTGAACACGCGAACAAAAACGATCGAAACTGCTTACCCCTATTAGACATGCAGCGTAGTAATCTCAAACTTGTTACCCATCCGGAAACCTTTGAACAAAATATGTCGGGGAGTGCAGTAGGTGTAGTCTTTTTCGAAAGCGGCGACAGTAAATTCCCAGCAGACTCTTGGTACGACTTCCCCTTATCCATCTTCACTTGGTGGCTTGCAGCCTTAGACCAAGAAAACGAAGTGGCTCAACTTGTGTTCAAAGACGGCCCTTACCTCGTGGAACTTTCTTCATCAGGTTTAAACTGGGTCTTCCAGGGGATTAGACGCGGAGAAAACAAATTACCAGTTTTTGAGGCCGTGATCGAAAAAAGTGTCCTAAAAGCTCAGATTAAAGCCGCGGCCTTCGCTTGGATTGATACCTTGACTGTTCAGTCGAAACATCCCGAAGGTATTGAAGAGCTAAGAATCGCTCTGAGAAAATAGTCACCTCGGTCTTTGCGCAAGCTCACCTCACAATCCGGTGCAGGTCTTCCTCTCGCTTGATCCCAGTTTGAACCCTTGCGGAGTTTGGAAAAGCTGAGCCCGGTTTCGCTTCCGCTCCGCCCGCAAGCCCGGGCACTAAATTTCGACTAATCCAAACCGAGCGACGTCAGCCTCTCGGATACGACCGCGCAACTTTTCGGTTACCGATCTTGCCTCGCTGCTAAGGGATTTCGCGCATGCGAGACCCAATTCTGACAGGGTATTTGGGGCACAAATACCCTGCCGGGCAGTGGGCGAGGGCTACGACGCCTCCCCGAGCTCATCGTCGGGGGCTCAACGATCCGCCGGATCGTGTTCGACCTCCCCCTCCACTCTACGCGCGATATATGGACCCCGCCCTCGGCATGTTCATTCAGCCGGATTGGTGGGAGGTTGATCTCGTAGGAACCAATCGATTTGCATATTCAAATAACGACCCGATTAACCTAGCCGACCCTGGCGGAAACATCCCATATAACCCGGGTGACTCAACTAGCACCGGGTGGGACGACTGGGACACAAGCGACGGAACTGAAACGTATCGCTCAGATACAGATCGCGGTAGCTCTGACTACCTAAACAGCGACGGAGACGACCTGTATTCCGTTGGGTCATGGTCTGGTGGCTTTCAACGTAATGAGGATGAAGGGCGGTCCTCAATTACGGGGTTTGTACCAAAAAGTGTTATTTCTGATGAAATTGCATTCGAAATGGCCATTTCCGGCTCCATTACCACAGGCATCACTGGTGCAGGAACAACTGAAATGGC
>JBCCFQ010000804.1:0-2244 GCA_039029655.1 Pseudomonadota bacterium
GAAACGATTGTCAACGGTGCACCTTCCACTGAGTTCATGAAATTTGGTGACGTTGTAGAAATCGAAATGTTTGATGAAGCCGGCGACTCATTGTTCGGCAAGATTCGCCAAAAGGTCACTCAATACACGGGACCTTAGACATGGCCAAGGAACTTAACATACTGACCGGCTTTGGTAACGAACACGCCAGCGAAAGTCTACCCGGCGCCTTGCCTGTAGGCAGAAACTCGCCGCAAAAGGCCCCCTATGGATTGTACCCTGAGCTAATTAGCGGCACAGCGTTCACAGCACCAAGGCACCAAAACTTGAGAAGCTGGTATTATCGAATTCGTCCGTCCGTTAAAACTGTTTCACCTGTCACAAATCTCAGCACGAACAACCTACGCACCGCGCCGGATGACTCAGCCCACATCCCCACCGTCCCATTGCGCTGGGATCCCCTACCTGCTGATTCAGCAACGGGTGTGGATTTTGTGTCGGGGTGGCACACCATGGTCAGTAACGGTAGCGCAGTGAGCCAACATGGATGTGGTGTTCACGTCTATGTCTGTGATCAGTCCATGGAAGACCGTTACTATTTCAACATCGATGGTGAGTTACTCATCGTAGCCCAAATGGGGCAGTTGAGATTTAGAACCGAGGCGGGTGTATTAGACATCTCTCCCGGGGAGATCTGTGTCATTCCCCGAGGGCTTAAGTTTGCGGTGGATGTCTTAAAAGGACCGGCACGGGGTTACATTTGTGAAAACTATGGCGCGCCCTTGAGCCTGCCGGAACTCGGACCCATTGGCTCAAATGCATTGGCCAACCCAAGAGACTTTGAATATCCATCGGCTGCCTATGAAGACAAAGAAGGTCCTTATGAACAGGTCTTCAAATCAATGGGACAGCTCTTTTCTTCGGAAATCTCCCACTCGCCATTGGATGTGGTGGCGTGGCATGGTAGCTATGCGCCTTACAAGTATGATCTAACTCGATTCAACACCATCGGATCCGTCTCTTTTGATCACCCTGACCCATCGATTTTTACCGTATTAACCTCCCAGTCGGATACCCCGGGGGTTGCCAACGTGGACTTTGTGATCTTCCCACCCAGATGGCTAGTGGCTGAAGACACCTTCCGCCCACCCTGGTACCACCGCAACGTCATGAGTGAATACATGGGACTCATCTACGGTGTGTACGATGCAAAACCCGAAGGGTTTGTGCCGGGCGGCGGCAGTTTGCACAACTGCATGTTGCCCCACGGACCCGATGCCGATGCCTTTGAACACGCCAGCAACAAAACACTGGAACCAGAAAAGCTGGATCACACCATGGCCTTTATGTTTGAGTCACGCTATCCGTTTTTGGCCAGCGACTTTGCGATGAACGGCGGTTTGCTGCAGGGGGATTATGTGGATTGTTGGAGGGAGGTGGAAAAACACTTTAGTGGATAGTGGCGCAACTCGTCATCCTGGCGAAGGCCAGGATCCAGTAGTACTTTGCCACGAAGCGGCTCCTTCGTTACAAACCTAAAGAAACGTGACGCTATTAATCAGTGTCGCTTCGCGACTCTTTCTCACTGGGTCCTACCCCTTCGGAGTACGAGTACACGCTGAACGAGCCGGAACTTTATCTACCGCTAACACGAAGCCAAGCATGCTTGTCAGATTTGTGGCTGGGCCTCCGGCCCAGGATGACGGGCGTTTTTTTCATACTAGACAACCGGCCTCGGTATCCCCCCAACCTCAAACGGCTGCCCATATCCCCTTTGCACCGCATCCCGATCAGCAATCTCCAAGTACCAACGTGTGATGTTTGGGAAATCACCTAGGTCAACGTCATGCCATTCCCAACGGGACAGCCATGGCCACGTTGCAATGTCGGCCACACTGTATTCAGCGCCCGCTAGATAGGAAGTTTCTCCCAGGCGTTTTTCCAAAACACCGTAAATTCGGTGGGCCTCGGTAACGTACCGCTTGCGTGCATACTCGGATTTGTCGGGATTGAAATGGTTGAAGTGGTTGGCTTGTCCCAACATGGGGCCTACACTCCCCATCTGCATCATCAACCACTGCATGGCCACCCAGTAGTCATTGCCCTTAGGCATAAGCTTGCCGGTTTTTTCCGCCAAATATAAAAGTATGGCGCCGGATTCCATCAACGACACGCCGGTCTCGTGATCCACTATTGCCGGAATCTTGTTGTTGGGACTGATCTTCAAAAAATCTGGTGCAAATTGTTCATTCTTCATGATGTCAA
>JBCCFQ010000805.1:0-2241 GCA_039029655.1 Pseudomonadota bacterium
ATGGCTTGTAAATGAACCGGCGTGGTTCCACAACAACCACCCACCATGTTAACCAAGCCACTGCTCGCGAATTCACCGACAATGTCCGCCATTTCATCCGGAGTTTGATCATACTCGCCAAACTCGTTAGGCAGTCCCGCATTGGGGTGCGCTGAAACAGGCACATCCGCAGTCCTTGCTAGTGCATCTATGTAAGGCCTCAAGTCCTTTGCACCAAGTGCACAATTCAAACCAACGCAGATCGGATTAGCATGTTTTACCGAATACCAAAAGGCCTCGGTGGTTTGACCAGATAATGTCCGGCCCGACGCATCCGTGATGGTGCCGGATATCATCGTAGGAATCTCAAGGTTGAGCTCTTGTTCGCAACGCTTGATGGCGTAGATCGCCGCCTTAGCATTTAAAGTATCAAAGATGGTTTCAACCATGATGACATCAGCACCACCGTCTAACAGAGCCTTTGTAGCAATACCATAGGTCTCAACCAAAGCGTCAAAATCAATGTTTCTAAAACCAGGATCATTCACGTCCGGCGACAATGATGCCGTCCGATTGGTGGGCCCCAAAACGCCAATCACATAGCGCGGCTGACCAGTGGTCTCTGTGAACTCCTGAGTCACGTCTTTGGCTAGCCGAGCCGATTCAAAATTGAGTTCTTCCACCAAATCCACCATTTGATAGTCAGCCATCGAAGGTGCATTTGAATTGAAGGTGTTCGTCTCGATACAGTCGATGCCGACCTCGAGGAATTGACTGTGAATGTCGCGAATAATCTGCGGTTGTGTCAGCGTCAATAGATCATTGTTACCTTTCAAGTCACAGGACCAATTGGCGAAACGGTCGCCACGATAGTCTGGTTCAGTAAGACCGTGTCTCTGAATCATGGTGCCCATAGCACCATCTAAAACCAGCACTTTTTGTTTCAGGGCAGTTTTCAACTGCTCCCTGACTTGAATCAAGTGTTTCCTATTCATTTAGACGGCAATCTTTTCTAACTTGGGTCTTATGTTTAGGCTGTGACAAATCGCATAGGTCAATTCAGAACGATTCAAGGTATAGAAGTGAAAGTCCTTCACCCCTTCCTTTTGTAGTGTTCTGACTTGATCAATGGCGACACTGGCGGCAATCAGCTGGCGGGTGTCAGCGTCGTCTTCTAAGCCATCGAATTGCTGTTCCAGCCATTCTGGTAATGTGGCACCACAGCGCTGGGCAAACGCGGTGAGTTGTGGAAAACGCGTGATGGGTAGAATGCCGGGAACAATAGGTACATCTATGCCGGCGGCTGCACAACGATCACGAAACTGAAGGAAAACATCTGTCTCAAAAAAGAATTGAGTGATGGCACGCGACGCTCCAGCATCCACCTTGCGTCTTAGGTTGTCTAAATCAAACTGAGCGGTAGCAGCTTCAGGATGTACCTCTGGATAAGCCGCCACGGACACTTCAAAGTCGCCTATTGTTTTTAGGCCCGCAACTAGGTCCGCTGCATAGGCGAACCCGCCTTCTTCGGGTAGGTAACGCTCCTGACCTTTTGGTGGGTCACCTCGCAGCGCAACTATATGTCTCACTCCAAGATCCCAATAGTCCTGAGCCACTTCTAGAACCTCTTCCTTGGTCGCCGCAACGCAAGTTAGGTGAGCAGCAACCTCTAGATCGGTCTTTTGTCGCAGTCGCTTAATGACATCATGTGTCCGAGTTCGGGTGGAGCCATCTGCGCCATAGGTCACGGACACGAAACTCGGTGCCAACGGTGCCAATTTCTCCACAGATTGCCAAAGGGTCTTCACCATGGCGTCACTGCCCGGTGGAAAAAACTCAAAAGATACGTTTATGTTAGATCCATTCATCATTCTTTTTTCCCTGTGCTGCGACGTTGCGCTAAACACAAAACTGTTGCTTGATTGTCAATGTCAATGACCTGGGTTCTGAGGCAACTAAGACCAACGGATTCACACCACTCGGTGATACGCGCAGGTGTTAATCCTTTTTCGCTGTGGAATTCATCTTGCACACTATCGAGAAGCAACATGTTTCCATCAGGCCGTAAGATACGCGCTGCTTCTCGCAGCACTCGGTCGGGCTCTTCGGCTTGGGACAGAACAAGATCAAGACTGACGGTGTCGAAGGACTCATCACCAAATCGCAGTTGGTACATATCGCCATGACGCATGGTGCAATTGGTGATACCCGCTTGATAAAGATTGGTGCGTGCGAGAAAAAGCATGTCTTGAGAAATATCGA
>JBCCFQ010000806.1:0-2231 GCA_039029655.1 Pseudomonadota bacterium
AGCTCGTCGGTAGTAGCGTTCAGAGCCTTCGATATCCCCTAAGTTTCGATAGACTATGGCCAGGTTGTTCATGGCATCTGCGGTAAACTCATTGTTCTCACCGACGCCGTTAAGACCCACTTGTACGGCTCTTTCTAAGTACTCTTTAGCCTCTGAGTATTCGCCCTTGGCGTTTAGTATTTGACCATGTTTGTTTAAGCCATAACTAATTCGAAAGTCGTCAGGCTCAAACAGTTTTTCGTGCAAGGCGAGTACTTCATGGGATAGATCTTCGGACTTTTGATACTCACCATCATTGCGGTAATAAATGGAGAGAAGGATCGCCACCCTCGCCAGTTGCACTTGATTTTCGTGGCTGGGATCCGCTTGGCGTAAGTAATCCACGGATTCTTCCATGTGTGATAAGGCTTTATCATATTCATCTAAAGAACCATAGGCGTCGCCGATGACAAAATGCAGGCGCGACTGAACCTCAGGCTGGCCTTGTAACTCGGGTGCAATACGTTCAGCAGCGAAACCCAACAGTTGTTCCACGGTCATTTTTTCGGTGTGCTGTATTTTATTGGCACCGTTTAAGATACTGATCAGGAAGTCCGCGGTTTTTTCAGACTCTGTGGCTCGCATATCGGCCCTGTCTCGTTCCTGTGTAAGCCTTGTGGTGTAAAAACCCACCAACGCAATGACTAGCGCTAATACACCGCCTGTTGTGAGCAGCCCGGCTCTATTCCGCTGAATAAATTTTCCTGCGCGATAACCAAAGCTATCAGGTTGGGCCATAACGGGTTGGTGAGATAGGTAACGGTGGACATCATCCACCAGCTCCAACGCCGTTGAATAACGTCGTTCGGGTTCCTTGGCCAGGGCTTTCAAGACAATTGTGTCAATGTCACCACTCAGGGTGCGCTCAAGTTTGTCTTTGGTTGTGCTGCGATATTGAAAGGTGTCATGGGATGAATGCAGCAGCTTTTTACTGGGGGCGGTGGGTTGTGACTCGCAAATGGCACGTTCCAGGGCTTTTGAGCTCACTTCATCCAGGTCATAGGCCGCTTGTCCAGTGAGGAGTTCGTACAACAACAGTCCTAGTGCGTACACATCTGTTGCGGTAGTAATTTTCTTTCCAAGGACCTGTTCCGGGCTAGCGTTGGCCGGCGTTAACAGTCGCGCGTCTGCCATGGTTTCTGCTACGGTGAAATTTAGCCCTTCGGTCTCCAATAACTTCGCAATACCGAAGTCTACCAACTTCGGGTCACCATCTTGATTGATCAGGATATTGTTTGATTTGATATCTCGATGAATCACAAAGTTCTGGTGGGCGTGTTGAATGGCTTCGCAGACCTTTGCAAACAATTTCAGACGACTCTTGATGGTGAGCTGGTTCTCATCACAGTATTGAACAATAGGGGTCCCATCCACATACTCCATCACAATGAAAGGGAGACCGTCGTCGGTTTCTCCACCATCTAACAGCTGAGCGATGTAGGGATGTTGTAAGTTGGCAAGTATTTGACGTTCGGCGCGGAAGCGTTGTACCAAGTGTTTGCTGGGTCGACTGAGGTTTAAGATCTTTACAGCGACCGTTTTTTCGAATTGTTCGTCATCCCGTTTGCAAAGATAAACGCTGCCCATGCCGCCTTCGCCAATTTGGCGAAGTATTTTGTACTGTCCGATGTGCTTGCCTTCGGAGTCCTTTTGGCTGTTGATTTCCCCGGCCAAGCCGTCAACGGCCGCTTGCATCTCGTCGGATGTCTGATGGGCTTGCTCCAGTAGCCCGCATACTTCCTTATAAAGAGAGTCGTCTTGTTGTCTGATTTCCTCAAGACGTCGAACTCGGTTTGTCTCATCCAAGCTCATACATTCGCGGAATAGCTTTTTTATCTCTTGCCACGTCTCGTTGTTGTCACCGGTCATGGAAGCTTCCCTTTTTTAAAGTCCATCGGATTGGTGCAGGCGTTTTCTATCTTACATCAGTGATCCCATGGTGGCGGGAGCGTCCGTGCCCCCGCTGTACAAAGTACCTATCTGGTGCAGTCCCTTTTATGTCTGGTTCGCAGACTGAGTATAAGAAGCCATGGCAACAACAACCCTAGGCTACCGCCACCACCGGATCCACCGGCAGGTGGTTGCGGGGGAGGGGGTGGTGGGGGAGGTGGCGGCGGAGGCGCCATGGATTCAGTATCGAGGATTCGGCTATCGCTACCGTCCAAGCCTTTAAGCTCTAGTGCAATATCCCC
>JBCCFQ010000807.1:0-2229 GCA_039029655.1 Pseudomonadota bacterium
AGACAGATACATCGTCAGACTTAACGCCTCTGATGGTTCGGTCGATTCCGCTTTCAACAATGGAAAACCTTACCACTATCATAGTTCTGCTGAATTCAGCGACGTCGGGCGACGCCTGCTGGTTGAAAGCGACGGCTCCATTATTGCCGCTGGCTACACACCTTTTGGTGGAGAGATCCGTCATCACGTAGTGATGATACGCCTGACACCAGCAGGTGTACCGGACTCAAGCTTCGGTAATTTTATTTCGCCGGCAGCAACTGCAACTGATCTTGGCATTTCACCACTACCCGGCATCGCAATGTTTAATCCGTTTCGAGTAGATGTCGGGTTTGCAGAGAACTACGACATGGCACGCCAATCCAACGGGTTACTGGTTACCACCGGCTACGGCGGTGCCACCGGCACAGAAGTGCCATCGACACTGGGCTACCAGACCTATGAACGTCCGGACCTGGTGATGTTCAGGACCGACGGTAACTCCGTGGATACGTCTTGGGGTAACGGTGGCCATCAGGCGATACAAAGTGAAGGGCTTGGGCGAACTAATCCTGAAGAACGCGGCCGCACCATGGAAATTCTGAATGACGATCGCACCGTTCATATGGGTCGATATGGCGGCATGCCTGCACTTTACATCGTTTCTGCAGACGGTCAGTTGGACGGCATCTTCGAGCTGCTTCATCCGGATATTCAGAATCAGTTTTATGCATCAGCACGATCTCCGGACGGCAGCCGAATAGCCGCCTCTACACTCAGAGATGACAATGGAGCACGACTGGTTATACTTGAAGTCGAGTAAGCCACCTCGATCAGCGGGTGCCCTTGCACCCGCCTTTCTTTAGTTGTACTCACCTACCGGGTTAATGGCGGCATATGCTATAGAATCAGATCACTACGTGGTAGAACAAGCTTTCGCAGAACAAAGATGGCCAACTTCTTCCCTAAAGAAAATAACGTAAGTGTGCAACTCAAAATCTACAAATCAATCTTAATCCTCTGGAATACACTTAAGCAAAAGAAATATGAAAAAAGAAATACACCCAGACTATGGCCCCGTAGTATTCAAAGATACCAGCTGTGGGTTTGCTTTTTTAACACGATCCACAGCCACATCCGATGCAACCATTGAGTGGGAGGATGGCAACACCTATCCGCTTATCAATGTTGAAATCAGCAGCGCTTCGCACCCGGTTTATACGGGTGAACAGCGAAAGACAACATCCGAAGGTCGTATCGCTCAATACCAAAAACGCTTCGGAAAAAAAACGGATACAAAGAAATGAAAGTGCTCAGCACTCTAAAACCAGAGAAGCGATGCCATCCAGACTGCCAGATAGTCAAGCGTCGAGGTCATCTCTATGCGCCTTACAATGGCGACTCTGGATTCAAGGAAAAACAGGGCAACAGAAAACTAACAAGAACAAGCTCACACCAGTCAGACAATAAACAATTAAGGACGAAAAAAATTGAAAGTACTCAGCTCTCTAAAATCAGCGAAAGCACGTCATCGAGATTGCCAGATAGTCAAGCGTCGAGGTCGTCTTTATGTGATTTGCAAAAGCAACCCTCGTTTCAAGGCAAGACAGGGCAACACAAAAAAAGGATCATAAATCAAAGCACTGGTGTACCAACAACGCTGGTAACGACCCACTCGGTTAGAGAGCAGATAACGCTGACTTCATCCGCCAACAAACAGCATTTTGTTCTAGCGAATATCCGCCAAGGTTAGGTTTCAAGCTCTCACGATGGCCAATCTGGAAAGGTTAGCAACACTTTTAAGCGCCATAGTTACGTTGAAAAGCTTAGCGCAGGCATTTTGCTATATTTGCTAAGCCTACGTTTTTTGAACCACATTCAATGAACTTAATGACTAATTTACCAGTAACAATTCTAACCACTCCGATATACCATCCAACCACCAACAAGAATTAATAACATCCCCATTGCAGTCAGAGAACTCACCACGGTATTGAAAATGGTGAAGTCAAAAACGCAGGCAAAGAATGGTGTTATCAGCCAGAACGGCGCGACAAATGACGCGTCAGCTCTTTGCATCGCCAGAATATTCAGATATTGAGCAGTCACCATGATGGCGCCAATGGCTAACAACATTAACCACTGAATTATGGTGGGAGGAATCCATACCAGCCAGATCAGCGGGATGGAAACGAGCGAACCGATCAAATTGTTTATAAGCAGTATTCGAATCGGTGACTCTTTTCCACT
>JBCCFQ010000808.1:0-2227 GCA_039029655.1 Pseudomonadota bacterium
GGCGCGTATTCCACGAAGAACCGCAAGTGTTGCACTATGGCAAACCTAATACGGGATTGGAGTTACAGGCAGGGATGACTTTTACAATTGAACCCATGGTCAATCAAGGCAAGCGTGCCGTTAAACTTTTGGCGGATGATTGGACCGTCGTTACCAAAGACCACAGTCTTTCCGCTCAATGGGAGCACACTATCCTAGTTACACCGGAAGGCTACGAAGTGTTAACGACCAGCGCGGGCAGCACCCTTTAAAGGCATCGGCATGTCCGCCCCAGCGGTCAAATCAGACACCCTTCGATTTGACGATCTCAAAAGCCTTAGTCTTGACGACACGAGTCGCACGGCTTTCTACAAGTCAATTCTTGAAGTCGGATTCCAAAAAATACGCGAGCACTACCCTGATGGTAGTTCCACTGCTGATTCGATTGCTTCAAGAAGTAATTTTATTGATCAGGTCTTACAACATTGTTGGCATTCAATCGTCGACTCCAAAGAACTAGCACTGGTAGCCGTAGGCGGCTACGGACGCGCAGAACTACACCCGTACTCAGACTTGGACGTAATGGTGTTGACACCGGCCACGCTTCCAAGTGATACAAAAACTCAAATACAAGAGTTTGTCACACAGCTTTGGGACACGGGTTTACAGATCGGGCACAGCGTGCGTTCCATTGAACAATGTGTGGAAGAATCGGTGCGCGATGTGACGGTTGTGACCAACTTGATCGAGGCCCGATTGATTGAAGGTCCACATCAGCTGTTTTCCGATATGCGCGCAGCCATCTCGCAAGACAATATATGGCCGGCTGATGAATTTTATCGCGCTAAACGAGAAGAACAGAAGATTCGGCACGCACGGTACCAAGACAACACCTATCGGTTAGAACCGAACGTCAAGGAGAGCCCTGGCGGGATCCGCGATATCCAGACTATCCGATGGATAGCATTGCGCCTTTTCAATACGGGAAGCTTCGACGCATTGCTGGAACAAGGCTTTCTCGACAGCGATGAGTTACTCACACTTACGGAGGGTGAAGCGCTGCTGGCTAGGATTCGATCTACTCTTCATAACATTGCTGGGCGCCATGAAGACCGGCTATTGTTTGACCACCAACGCGAGATGGCACATACATTCGGTTATACCAACGACGAGAATAATCTGTGCATCGAACAATTCATGCAATCGTATTACCGAACTGTGACAACGCTGGAGAGATTGAATGAGATTTTGCTGCAGCAGTTTGCGGAAGTATTTAACGACACCATTAACAAAGTCGACCCAACACCGATTAGCACAAGTTTCCAATTGGTTGACAACTATATTGAGGTGGTCGACGGCGATCTGTTCCAAAAGAACCCATCGGCACTGTTAGAAATTTTTCTAGAGATTTCCCGTCGTAGCGAAATCGTAGGAATTGCAGCGGGAACCATTCGTCTCATTCGACAGCACCTGTACCTGATCGATGACAACTTTCGTAATGAGTCAGTGTGTCAACAGCTCTTTATCGAAATCCTTCGACAGCCTCAAGGGGTGACTCATCAATTGCGACGTATGAACCGTTATGGCGTCTTGGCGGCCTATCTACCAATTTTTGAGAAAATCGTTGGTCGTATGCAGTACGACCTGTTTCACATTTATACAGTCGACGAACACACCTTGATGGTGATTCGCAACATGCGTCGCTACTTCATTCAAAAGCACAAAGAGGAACTGCCTCATTGCTTTGAGGTTGCAAAAAATATCGCTAAACCTGAATTGCTCTATTTAATGGGACTGTTTCATGACATTGCCAAAGGTCGAGGGGGTGATCACTCTGAGCTAGGCGCTCAAGATGCACGTGAGTTTGGAGCTTTACACAAGCTTGGCGCTGTCGATTCAGGCTTACTCGCCTGGGCGGTCGAAAATCATTTGCTAATGTCAATGACCATGCAACGACGGGATATCTCCGACCCGGATGTGGTATACGCTTTTGCCGAACGGGTAAGTTCAAAGACTCACCTCGATCACCTCTATTTGCTTACCGTCGCCGACATCCGAGGAACCAACCCAGAACTTTGGAACTCCTGGAAAGACAGTTTATTGCGAACATTGTACGAAAGTACGCTGCGCGTTCTGAACCGCGGTTTAGACAACCCTCATAACCGCAATGACATTATTGAAGAGAATAAGCAAGACGCGTTACAACGTTTATTAGCACGACAGCTCGAATCAGAAGCGGTAGAAAAAC
>JBCCFQ010000809.1:0-2223 GCA_039029655.1 Pseudomonadota bacterium
AGGGGCGGTTTGCGGGCGCCTTTCAGACATTTTCCGACCTATGGAAAGCCATCCTGAACCGATTCACGTTCGACACCGACATTGCGAATTGGCAGACGCGCGTTAGCATCTGGAGCATCCAGCCGTTTTCTACTGTTGATAAGCGATTGAATCATTGGTTTTGTTATTGAGATATGGAGGCAGCGGCGTGGCGGGGGTCGGCGTCGGCGCCCTCTATGTCAGCGCACGCACCCGAGTCTCCTCGCAAAACGTTCCTATCGAGCAAAATGTCAGAAACTTCGCCTTTTTTTGTCCAACAGAGCCTACTAAACTCGTACGCATATATAGTTCCGTCGGACATCGAAAGAGTTTCCACCCTTTCACTGTCTGACTTTGCCTCAATTTCCATGCTGCCGGCTTCAGACGACGTTAGTGCTAATCGCAGGTTGGCGGTATTTTCCAACTTTAGGCTTGAGTCATGGCTGTAGACAACAATTGTCGACGTTACTATCCGGTAATCCGCGCTCCGTCGAAGGTACCTTCGAAGATCCCTGTTTTCATCGCTATTGAGCTGATCTACAAGAGACTTTGTGTCCACAATTCTGAACAAGTGGAACTTGCCTACTTCCTTCGCGTTGAGGGTGGTGCCAAGCGCAGCTTGGACCCCAGCAGCCGATGCTTGTGAATCTCCCGAGAATTGAAGTGACCGCTCAACAGCCCTCATTAGTGAACGATCAAACTTCGAGGTGTTCTTTAGAATGAGACCATCCCAGACAGGTGTGAACTTGAGTTCATATCTGTTTCTCCCCTCAGTCCTTTTTAGTCCGATACTTCCGATGAATGCTTCATGCGCCGCATTGACGCGAAAATTTATGCCCTGGAACTCGAGTCCGGACGGATTTCCAGAACCGGCGACGATTCGGGAGGCGATAGAACAACCCGATCCCAGAAAACAAACAGCAATAAGAGCCAAAACCAGGCAACGCATTTTTTTCTTTTCCACTACGCGGTCCTCCATTTGGAAACCTGGGCTTGATCCGTTCAACCGGGTATCAAAAACTGGAGACCTCCGTGCAAGGTCTGTCTTGACAAGACGGCTTTGTTCTACGGCTAAGGCCCCTTACATAATTTAGTTCGTCGGAAGCCGAAGTATCTCACACGAACGCCAATTCGCTGCTCATTTCAGATTCTTGGTAGATTGTGAACGTAGATTGGAACACGCCCCCCCGGGCAGTATCAACCTGATCTAACTGGATCAATGAGGACTGTGATGGGAATTATTTTATTGAAATTATTTTATTTTTTTCTTGGCGGGGATGATTTCGGACCTCCCTAGATCTCTAGCTACTTCCCGATACAGAAACTAGAAAAGATTAATCCCAATAAGTCATCGCTGGTGACCACACCCGTAATGGTGCCCAGCACCTGCTGAGCCAATCGCAATTCTTCGGCCATGAGCTCGCCGGCACCCTGCTCCAGTTGGTGCTTACCTTGGGTCATATGAACAAAGGCATGATCTAAGGCATCCAAATGCCGGCGCCGGGCGGACAAGACACCGCTGGCACCACTGTCATAGCCCATTAGGTCTTTTAGATGATTCACCAGGTCGTCCATCCCTTCGCCGGTCTTTACTGATATACAGATTGTGTCGGGCTGTTGATCCTGTAAGCCCGATGAGAGTCCGGACAAATCGATTTTATTCAGAATCACAGTGGTCTTATCATCACTGACCGGCTTGGATCCTGAATCGGTGCTATCCACCAACCACAGCACTCGATCCGCCTGGGACATGGCCTTTTGGGTACGTCGCATACCTTCTTGTTCCACCAGGTCGTCAGAATCTCGCAAACCTGCCGTATCAATTATGTGCAGGGGCATGCCATCCAGGTGAATGTACTCTTTGAGGGTGTCCCGAGTGGTGCCGGGTACGTCGGTGACAATAGCGGCGTCATAACCCGCTAGGCGATTCAGCAGACTGGACTTGCCCGCATTGGGCGCACCCGCTAAAACCACGGTCATGCCTTCCTGCAGCAGATGTCCTTGTTTCGCCGTGGCTCGTGTTATTTCAAAGGATTGACAATTTCCAGAAGTATGAATGCTACAAATGTAAAGTGTACTGCGAATCGCGTGGAACGTCACATTTTGCGGATTCCATTGGTAAAATGACTTTTAAAAACATCATTTGAAATTTCATTTTAATACAAACTCCACTTCTCCACAATAATCTGCTTGTCGTTTCAATAA
>JBCCFQ010000810.1:0-2220 GCA_039029655.1 Pseudomonadota bacterium
ATCACCTCCAAAATTCTCGGGTTAAGCTTGTTCTTGATCGCGAGATCGACTCCATCCTTCACGTGGGCCACAATGATCAGAGAGCTCATCGTGGGAGTCAGATCGTCGTGCGGATTAATTCCACCCTGATTTTCGATAAAATACTCGGGCTTGTTCAGTTTCCCGATGTCGTGGGATTGGTTTATTCAGTGCAGGCTGGGAAAAGCGCATGATCGAAAAAAAATTGGGTAGAAAACTTTAAGCGCTCACCAGGTGTCGGCAGCAGTTGCACTCGGAAAAATGCGAGCTTGGCCATGGACGGCCGGAGCCTAAAAACTCATCCATAAGAAATCTATTAAAACTCAGGGAAAAGGATGACTCGCTATCTAACTAGAGCCGGTAATATTCGGCTATACAAAAGCCCTATCGGATCATGCATTGTACTGTCAGAAATACCAGCCGTGGTGACGACTACCATATCGTGTTCTGGCACAACGAATATGTGCTGCCCCCTGAAACCCAAGGCGGCGTAGATGTTCTGTGCCTGATTACCGTTGGGGTCTGGCTCAAGTATCCACCACCAATAGCCATAGCCAATCTCATGGGGTTGTTGATTTTCCGGACCGAATTCGACTTGAAGCTTGCTCGACGCATCCACCCACCAAGCAGGGATTATCTGTTGCCCCTTCCACTTACCTCGCTGTAGATAAAGAACACCAAACTTTGCCATGTCACGGGGCCGCAAATACAGACCACCACCTGTATGAGGGTGACCTTCTGAATTTCGATACCACCTTGTTGGTTTAATCCTTAAGGGTTCAAATAAGTGTTTTTTTGCGTACACGTCAGCATGTAGACCTGTCCGTTGCTTAAGCAGACTCGACATCAAAATGACTGCGCCGGAGTCATAGAGAAACTTAGAACCAGGGTCAGTTTCCATTGGGCGATTCAAATAAAACCGATCCCAACCCCGTGACAAACGATTAAGCTGGTCATGCGGGGAGTTACGTCCACGCTCATGATAGTCAGTGCCGCTTTGCATGGTCAGAAGATGCTCGATTGTCATGGCCTGTTTGCGCTGGTCCATATTCTCGAACCGCGTGGTACTTGGGTAGAATCCAAGGACGTTTTCATCCACGCTTTTGATGTCTCCCCGGGCTAGCGCAATTCCTACCAATGCCGCAGTCACGCTTTTCGATACACTCTGAAGTGTATGTGGTTCGTCGGCCTGCCACCCGTCAAAGTACGCTTCCACCACCAGTTTTTGGTCTTTTACAATGAGAAAGCTATGCATCCCGGGCAACAGGCTATCGTCTTCTAATTCGTCAACTAGTTGTTGGATGAGGGCCGGCTCAAGGCCGGCTTCAGCTGGGCTTGCACTTTGCCATTCGTTCGCGTGTGAAAGCCCATTGCACAAACAGACCTTCAACAGGACCACAAGGAGATGGTGTTTGTTCATTGAGGTATGAGTGAGTTTAGGCCTTCCCGAAGCAGAAAAAGACAGTTTCCACGCTACAGTAAGCGTGATCAACACCTTGGCCCTAGGTTTAAGATAAATCTTTTTCGTTAGTTTATGTCGGAAATTGTTGCCATTGTGATGCGCAACCCTTGGTTTTTTTGGTGTAGTCTGGAATGTTAGTCCATCGCCCAAGTCTAGGTGTCAGTTATGCCAACAGAACACATCAAATTCACGCTACTCGCAGCGGTCCTTTTCTTGATGGCCGTGACCGCATCTCAGGCTGCCAATGGCGACACGGTAGAGGTTTTAGCCAGTGATGGAGTGAAGGTTTACGGCGAAGTGTATGCCGGTGACCTGGAAGAGAATTCACCTCTGATCTTGTTGTTTCATCAAGGTGGATCCAACGGGCGGGGTGAGTATTCTCCGCTGGTTCCATGGCTGAACGATCTTGGATTTAGAGTTATCGCATGGGATCAACGCTCCGGTGGCGCAACCTATGGCAGCGACAACAGAACCAAAGGTGGGTTGACTTCATCTGAGGGAGTGTCCTACTGCGATGCCTATCCCGACTTACAGGCTGGCTTAGACTACGTCCTTAATAATGAGTTGGCTGAGCAAGTGGTTGTTTGGGGCAGTTCTTATTCAGCGGCGCTGGTGTTTCGTTTGGCGGCGGACAATCCGGACCGAGTTGCCAAGATCGTCGCCGCTTCTCCCGCTCGATCGGCCAGGCACGTGGGCCATCTTGTACTCGGACGACGACTGCGGGCAGCTCGTCCTGTCGC
>JBCCFQ010000811.1:0-2216 GCA_039029655.1 Pseudomonadota bacterium
CTTATGATTAACACTTTTTTTCGCGCTAACAAAACGCTAACAAAAGGGGCCCTTGACTCTCTAGCTACTAGAGGCCCTACACTGTGCCACATAGTCACTTGACTACAAACAACTGGAAAATGAAGTTCAATCTATTGATTGCTAGAGCAAAAGGAGCAGATGATCATGGACGTTATTCGAGAAGTCACCGTTAATGCCTCGGCCGAAAAACTATGGAAGATTCTGGGCGAAGATTATGATAAAGTTGGCGAGTGGACAAGCGAAGTGCCAAGTTCTAGCCCCAATCCGGATCTGCCCGTAGGTCAAGGACGTGTCTGTACAACAGATGGTTTTGGGGATGCCAAGGAGACGATTACAGAATTTGATGAGCAGCGACGTGCACTAAGCTACGTAGCAGAGATAGAAAAGATGCCGTTCTTTGTCAAGCAGATGGGCAATAGCTGGCGAGTTGAGCCAAAGGGCAATAATCGAGCAGTTGTCCACATGCACATGCAAGGCCGGCTATTGCCAGTCTTTGCTCAGTTGATGGGGCCTGTCATGAAGCGACAGCTAGCCAAATCTGCAGATACGCTTCTGGAAGAGCTCAAATACTATGCTGAGAACGACTCAATTCATCCTCGAAAGCAGAAACAGTTAAGCAATCTGAATTTGCAGCCAGCTTAGTTTTGTAAATATCAGATCACGGCAGCAGATCATAATCAAACAGAACGCACGGCGTAGCACAAATTTTTCGTACTACAGGAAGTGTAAAATCGACCCCGGCACATAGTCCCATTCTGGCTACTCAATGCCATTAAGTTAAGCCGTTCCGCCTGCAACGCACGGTGATTTCTCAGGCTTGGAAACCGGAGATCTAAGACACCGTGCATCGCAGTCTCCACTAACTTAATGGCATTGTCTGGCTACTCACGCAGTGGTCGGTCCGACCTAGCTAACGGCTGATTAGCTGAAAGCTTTTTTATACAAGGAGCAAGAATTATGCCTTCTATCGTTGTATCGGTTCCCAAGGAAGCTTGGACAAAAGAGGAAAAGAACGCTATTGTAGTTGAGCTAACTCGTAAGCTGGCAGAAATCGCAGAGAATTCCGGTAAAGGTGATATTACTGCCTTTATCAACGCCCAGGTTAGGGAAGCCGCTGAGGGTGGTTATGCCGTTGGCGGAAACGTTGTTGGATAGGAAACAGACTCGTCCAAATATCGCTGGCTAGCCCATCTATACTCTGCTCTGCATGAAAACCGGAGTTTTTGCATGGGATTTAGTCAATGGAAAACTCCGGTTTTCATCGCAACCGCAGTATAGCCAGCGATACTGGCTCAAAGATTCGGAGGATAACTATGATACAGGCAACATTAAATGGTACTACGATCGCCGAAAGCGATGCAACCATTGTCATTGAAGGCAATCACTACTTCCCCCCAACATCGATTGACTGGGATAGTCTAGAGCCAAGCGATACCCAATCCCGCTGTCCTTGGAAGGGATTGGCGAGTTACTACCATATTGTCGTAGATGGTGAACGAAGTACTGATGCTGCATGGACCTATCCTGAGCCTAGCGAAGCTGCCAAAGAAATTAAAGAGTATGTTGCCTTTTGGAACGGTGTTCACGTCGAGGAGTTAGGATAGAATTATGTTTCGGATTGGCGAGTTTTCCAAGATTGCTCAAACACCCATCACCCAGTTGCGCTACTACGACGAGATCGGACTCTTCCAGCCTGCCGAGAGTGATGAATTTACCGGCTATCGCTACTACAGCGCCACCCAAATGCCTCAACTGAATCGCATTATCGCACTCAAGGAACTTGGGTTGACTCTAGAGCAGATCAAGCGCATGGTACATGATAATATCTCTGCTGATGAGATCCGTGGGATGTTGACTCTCAAAAAATCTCAGATCGAACAGACCTTGCAAGACGAGATTGCGAGATTGCGGATCGTCGAGGCACGACTACGTCAGGTCGAAAACGAGGGAGCACTGCGCGAAGATGATGTGATCGTGAAGTCTATTCCGGCCCAACCCTTCCTCTCTGTACGGCGAGTACTGCCAAATCTATTTGACGGCGCCGGTCTCGCCGCAGAGCTAACGACTCGGCTACCGATGCGCTTGGGCTCGAAGAATCTGGGTCACTTTACGGCAGTCATATATGGTGACGCATTCCGAATGGAGAATGCTGACGTAGAAATGGGATATCTGCTGAACAATCCCGTTGAATCGCC
>JBCCFQ010000812.1:0-2210 GCA_039029655.1 Pseudomonadota bacterium
ACCCGGAGCGGCACTACCTATGGTTACCACAATCCTGGTGACCTCCTGGTTGATTTTGGTTGAGATCACCCACAGGACCCGCAAGTCGGAACTCGGAGTCCGCCTCGCAAAAATAGACCGGGGCTTACGCTATTTGTTGCTCGCCGGGTTAATGATCATTGGAGCTGGGATCCTGTTACAGAAAATACTCTCTCCAACCTGGCTCGGTTGGAAGTTGGTATTGTTCGCTCTGGTGATTACTGCTGGTGTAGCGATTCGTTTTCAAGTAATCAAGTTTTATCAGAGCTGGCAACGACTTCGCGAGCACCACCATAGCCCAGAGGACAACGAAACCATCCAGCAGGTCTATGTTAGGTCACGACGGATTCTTTTGTTTCTTTGGTTTTGCATCAGCCTCATGGTGCTATTGAGTATTGGTAAACCCGCATGAAGTTTCTTAAGCATTGCCTATGTGCAATGGCCCTCTCTCAGTTTGCAATCGCCGCCGACATTGAATACGAACAAAGGGGGGCGAACCTTTGGTCGTATCTGTCTGTTCACAATGGCATACCCAGTAACGGCCTAATACTTGAGACATCCAACAGTGTCATCGTCATTGATACACCTTGGAACGATGAAAACACCGCAGAGCTCCTTCAATGGATTCATGCCACAATCGGCAAGCCCGTTGAAACCGTTATTGTTACCCATTCCCATGAAGACCGATCCGGCGGTGCAAAGCTCTTGTCTGACCGGGGCATCTCGCTAATCGGACACGAATTGACAAAGGCTATTGTTAAACGCGAACAGGGAGTGGACCTAGAGGCAGTTGTATCCAAGGAAAGTCCGATTTACACGACGAAAGAATTCGAGATCTTCTTTCCGGGGCCTGGGCACACTAGAGATAACACGGTGGTATGGTTACCAAAACAAAAAGTCTTACACGGCGGTTGCGCATTCAAGAGTGCTTCGACCTTCGCCATAGGTTACATTAAGGAAAGCGATATCATCGAATGGCCAAAGAGTATCCGTGCCGTTGATCAGCGCTACCCCAATGCCGATTTGTACGTTCCAGGTCATGGCCCACCGGCGGATCGCGCCACCATTGATAACACGCTCAAGATTCTTGAAAACTATATCGACGCCAACCATGGTGCAGCATGTAAGGCGTGTATTAATGAGTGAGCATATGGAAGGTTGTTGCACCTGTGGTTCAGTTACCTATGAACTGACACAATCGCCACTGTTTGTACACTGCTGTCATTGCTTATGGTGTCAGCGGGAAAGTGGTTCAGCATTTGCCATCAATGTCTTGATTGAGTCCAAACACCTGCGGGTCAACACAGGCAACGTGGTCGAGGTGGATCTACCGTCGGAAAGCGGGAATGGGCAAACCATGGTGAGGTGCGCTATTTGCCAAGTGGCTCTGTGGAGCCACTATGCGGGCATGGGCAAAAAAGTTGCCTTCGTGCGGGCCGGGACACTGACCAAGCCCGACCAGGTAAGTCCTGACATTCACATCTTCACTGAATCAAAACAGGCTTGGGTAGAAGCACCGGAGGATGTACCTGCGGTGCCACGATATTATCGTCGGTCTGAGACATGGCCTAAGTCCAGTCAAGACCGGTGGCAACAACTGAAAAGCAGTTGAGCTAAAGTTGCTGTTTCAGAAAGTTCTTTTCAATCTCGCTGTTGGAAAGTTCGATGGCCATCTGTTGGGCCTTTTTCGCACCCGCGATGTCACCCATCTTCCTAAGTACGTGGGCTTTTGCCAAGTGAAACGCTTGGTACGCACCAAGCTTTCCTTGAGCTTCGATGCGCTCAAGTATTTCTTTGGCTTCCTCCAATCGATCCACGTTGGCCAAGGCACTGGCACGATTAATTTGAGTCACTGGCGAAGAGTCGATCTCTTCGAGCTTTTCATAGAGAGCCACAATTTGATCCCAGTCTGTCTCATCCGCAGTCTGCGCCTTGGAATGGATGGCCGAAATTGCTGCTTGAAGCTGGTAAGGTCCAGGTCGATTCCTAGCCAAGTAAACACCATCAATTAAAGCCAAGCCCTCACGGATTCTTTGTTGATCCCAACAACTTCGATCTTGAAGTTGCAAAGGCACAAAATGCCCCGTTTGATTGATGCGCCCCTTAGCTCGCGCAGAGGTAAGCAACATCATGCCTAACAGAGAGCGTGCTTCAGGATGATACTTAAACAGCCGTGTCACCATACGGCCAAG
>JBCCFQ010000813.1:0-2204 GCA_039029655.1 Pseudomonadota bacterium
GCATGTTGTTCATAAAGAAATTGGCAAAATGCTCGGCCGCAATCACAATCAGCGCTTGTGCGCCACTATCTTCGATAGCGGCACCCATGCGCCGAAACGCATCATAAAAGGCATCTCGCTTTTCTGGGTCAGCGCGATCCGCCCGGCCAGTAATACCCGGAGCATGGGAACAAACACCTGCAAACACCAACGGCATTAGACCGCCCCGCCCTTGCCACCATCAACCGCTGCGTAAATTCCATCGCGCACTTGCCCATGTTTTTTTAAGCTATCTTTCATGGCCTGAATGTACTCGTCCCATTCCTGACCGATCAACGCAGAATAGTGCATGAGTATTTGGCCATTGACACCGTGCACATAAAGTTCACCCACATCACCTTCTTTAAGCCATCGTTTTTCGTCCTCAGTTAGCTTGTACTCTGCTAAAAGCTCATCGAAATCTTCCCGATAACGCGTCTGAGTCGCCGGATCACGATTCAAGTTGTACAACAGCTTTTGAACGTAGTAGAGACTCATCAATAGTCCCCTTTCTCGGAACCACCATGTTTAAAACTATGTGCAAGTCTCTTTGCTCCGTTGACTAAAATGCCGCAATCGGTACCGGCACCGATCATTTGTGCACCACAATCAACATATCTAGCGGCCAACGTTGGGTCCACAACAAAAACCCCGGCACGATTGCCGAAGGAACGAATATCAGTAATGGCTTTTTCAACAATGCTGATCATTTCGTTTTGTTCGGGGTAACCAAGACTGGCACCCAAATCCGCCGGCCCGATAAAAATCATGTCTACGCCTTCGACCCCAGCAATGTCTTCCAAATTCTCTAAACCCTGGCGAGTTTCAACCTGACAAATGACGCACATTTCCTTGTTTGCCCTGGCCACATAGTCGGGCACTTGATTCCAGCGCGCGGCTCTGGCCAGGGACGTCCCCAGCCCTCTGGTTCCATCCGGTGGATAACGTACCCCTTCAACAATGCCTGTTGCTTGAGCCGCCGTTTCAACCATAGGAACAACAAAAGTCTGTACACCGATATCGCAGTAGCGCTTTAACACCATGGGGTCATCACTTACTGTGCGCACTATGGGGTAAGTGTCGTATGCCGATATGGCTTGTATGCACGCCAATACATCGCCGTCACTGTATGGCGCATGCTCAGCATCGAAGAGCAAAAAATCGAAGGCACTTTGGGCGCACATTTCTGCGGCAAGACTGCTTACAAGGCCGGACCACAACCCAATGACGGTGTCGCCGTCAGCGAGTCTTTGTTTAAATTGATTTGATAATACATCCATTATGAGAAACTCAATTCAACCTCACCCAGTGGACCAAAATCCGCACGGAAACCATCTCCAGGTGCCACGGCAACGGGGCGAGTAAAAGAACCGCTGAGAATAAAGTGGCCTGCTTGTAAGCCAATACCATGCCTAGCAAATCGTTTTGCCAACCAAACGATACCATGTGCCGGATGATCTAGAATGCCTGCGCCCAAACCGGTTTCCTCCACCTCACCATTTCGATACAAAATCGCACCGGCCCAGCGCAGATCCACGTCTGCTGGTGCGACTTTAGAATCCCCCACGACGATACCTGCATTAGCGGCGTTGTCGGAGATGGTGTCTAAAACGGTTCGGGTGTAACCCGTTTTTGGGTCCGTCCTGACACTACGAGCGGCGATTAACTCCATGGAGGGCGTGACGTACTCTGTGGCTTCAATAACATCAGAAACCGTTAAGTCTTCGCCAAACAAATCCCGACCCAAAACGAACGCGATCTCCACCTCAATTTTAGGATCGATAAAATCCCCAGCGGGAATGGTGCTTCCGTTTTCAAACCACATATTGTCTAACAGTGTGCCGAAATCTGGTTCGTCAATGTTCATTGCCCGCTGCATGGCTTTTGAGGTCAACCCAATCTTACGTCCAATAATCCGCCGACCTTGAGCTTGCTTGAGGTCAACCCAGGCATTTTGAATGGCATAGGCATCGTCCATAGTCATGTCCGGGTGTTCGAGGGAAATGGGCGACATGGGCCGACGGGCTTGTTCGGCCTCTTCATAACGCCGGGCGGCGTCGAGAATCTGCGCTTCGGTTAGCATGGGATGAAAATACATAACATGTTAAGTATTTTCAAGTGTGGTTGGGGGAGGTGCCGCCACAATGATGTTATTTATTCGTCATCCTGGCGCATGCCAGGATCCA
>JBCCFQ010000814.1:0-2199 GCA_039029655.1 Pseudomonadota bacterium
ATAAGAAAACAAAAATCAGTCTTTTTTTGACGTGGTTCTTTTTAAAGTGGCCCAGCTCGTGGGCCAGGACAGCTTCAATCTCATCTTCTTCAAGAGTTTCTACCAAAGTGTCGAAGAACACGATTCTCTTGTTGTTACCCAGCCCAGTGAAGTAGGCGTTGCCATGGCTGGATCGTTTCGAGCCGTCCATAACGAAAATGCCATTGCTGGTAAATCCACAGCGAGACAGTAAGTTCTCAATACGTTTTTTTAGTGTCGGTTGTTCCAGCGGCGTGAATTCATTGAACCATGGCGCAATAAACGCGGGATAGGCCCAGGTAATGAGTAGTGTAAACACTGTCCACACTACCCAGGCATAAAACCACCATCTCTCTCCGGCGGCGTCCATAATCCAAAGAATCACTGCGATGAGTGGTGCTCCAATCAATAGCGTAAGTACAAGTCCCTTGATCAGATCCACCACGAAAAGTTTGGGCGTTGTCCGATTGAATCCGAAGCGAGCCTCGAGGTTGAATGTCTTGTACAGAGAAATTGGGAGCGACAAGATAGACCCGATTACCATGAGGCTAACGATCACGGCTGTGCCTATTAGTATCGGGCCAAAGTCGAACCTACCCCAAAAACTATCTAACAAGGCGAGGCCGCCACCGAGAGTCCATAGTATGAGTAGCGCTGTGTCTAACACAGTGTCCAGTAGGCCCAGCCTGTTGTTTGCCGCCGTGTAGTCCGCAGCTTTTTGGTGCTCTGCCAGAGAGACCGAACCATCAAATGGTTGGGGGACTTTTTCGCGATGCCTTAGCACGTGCCCAATATGCCGTTGATCCAACCACAGCTTGAACAGTGTGGTTACCACAGCCAAAATTAGGAATAATTGTGTAAACCAATGCATGACATTTCTCTCAGGTCGACGGCGCGCTAGAGCTTAGCTTTTGCTAGAATTCACCGCAAGCTATAAGAGGCCAGTCTACACCATGGCAAGCATTGAAAACTTGATCTGGATCGACCTGGAAATGACGGGTCTGGATACTCAAAACGATGTCATTCTGGAAATTGCGACCATCGTTACCGATAAGGATTTGAATATCTTAGCAGAGGGCCCCGAGTTGGCTGTGTATCAGCCTGAGTCGGTGTTGGCGGGCATGGATGAGTGGAACCAAAAGCATCATGGTGACAGTGGGCTTCTGAAACGAGTTCGCAAGAGCGATCACGACGCTGCCGGAGCTGAGTCAGAAACGCTGTCGTTCTTAGAGGAGTATACCTACAAGGGAAGCTCCCCCATGTGTGGTAACAGCATATGTCAAGACCGTCGCTTTATGGCTCGACTCATGCCGGAGTTGGAGAGTTATTTTCATTATCGCAATTTGGACGTGAGCACCATCAAAGAGTTAGCCAGACGTTGGGTGCCCGATTTGGCTAGCGGCTTCAGAAAGAAAGGCGCACACTTGGCCTTGGATGATATTCGAGACTCCATCAATGAATTGCGTTACTACCGAACACACTTTTTTAGCGAAAGCGTACAACTGAAATGAAACCTTGTTCCGCAGCGTCAGAAAGAAACAAAGGCCCCATTCTTGACGTACTTCGCGATATGTTTCGGGCCGACGACGTGGTTTTGGAAATCGGCAGTGGCACTGGGCAACATGCGGTACATTTCGCTCGGAGTCTTCCAGAGGTTCATTGGTTAGCGACAGACCGGGTGGAAAATCACCCTGGTATTGTTGCCTGGGTAAAGGATGCTGATTTGGATAACTTAACCGGTCCGTTGGAACTTGATGTGAACATGGATCCATGGCCGGATGTTGAGGTTAGCGCTGTATACAGTGCCAACACTGCCCACATCATGAGTTGGGATGAAGTGCAGATGATGTTTCGAGGCGTTGGGCGGTTGCTCAGCGAAGGGGACCCGTTTTGTCTTTATGGTCCGTTTAATTACAGCGGTGAGTTCACATCCGAGTCCAATCGAACCTTTGACACCTCGTTGAGGTCGCAGGTGTCGCACATGGGCATTCGTGATCTGGATGATCTTAGCGTGATTGCCGTACGGAATCACTTGGTTTTAGACCATGATTTGGAGATGCCAGCCAATAATCGATTGTTAGTCTGGCGCCATACATGATCGAACTCGACCACGTTCGTGAGGCCGCCGAACGAATCAGGCCTTATGCAGAGCGGACGCCGGCGTTGCGATCACGGTCGTTG
>JBCCFQ010000815.1:0-2198 GCA_039029655.1 Pseudomonadota bacterium
CCTTCCCGATTTTTTAAGTCTAGACGTGTAGGCACCGTTTGCGGCGCAGTCGGACTGGTATCCGGAATAGGAATTACAAGATCGATATCATGGTCTGGCCATTCCCGCTTAATCTTTTCGGCCAGTTGTTCCCCCATTCGTAATCTGACCTTGTACACGGACACCCCATCAATAATGGAGTCTGGACGTGCAAAGTAGACGTATTCAAAAATGCACGGGGCATGTTTTGCCACGGCGGTACATTGACTGGCGTGAAACTGCCCATTTGTCTCGATATAGATAGCTTCCCCTGGTGCCACATCCCGCAAAAACTCATAACCCAACACATCGGTGGCGACAGACTCGGAAGCCACCATGTGCTCAAGGCCACCTGGGGTTTCCTTACGGCCAAGAACCAGTGGTCTAATGCCATGGGGATCGCGAAACGCGACAATGCCAAACCCTACTATCATCATCACCACGGCATAACCGCCGCGACAACGGCGATGAACCCCTTCAACCGCTTTAAAAACATCCGCCGGGCTCAAAGTAGGCTGAGCCAACGCCTGAAGTTCATGGGCAAAAACGTTTAGTAGAATCTCTGAGTCTGAATCTGTGCTTAGGTGACGCATGTCCTTCTGCACCAAGAGTTGCTCTACCTCATGGGCATTGGTCAAGTTGCCGTTGTGGGCCAAGCAGATGCCATAGGGTGAATTGACATAGAAAGGTTGAGCTTGCAGTGCATTGGCACCCCCAGCGGTGGGGTAACGCACGTGGCCTAAGCCCATATTGCCACTTAAGCTATCCATATGACGTTGGTGAAACACGTCACGCACTAGGCCATTGGCTTTACGTGCATTAATTCGTTTGCCGTCAGCAGTCATGATGCCTGCTGCATCCTGACCCCTATGTTGGAGAACCGTTAAGGCATCATAAAGACTAGGCGCGACAGAGTCGTGTCCGACAATACCAACTACACCACACACTTTTTGAGACTCCTGGTCAGAACTGAACTAAGTGTTTGCATCGTTAAGGTCTGGCATCGGCAATTCAGGGACATCCTCGTATTGAAGGTAGTCTCCCACTTCCTTCGGAAGTACGCCACGCATCCATACCACCATTTGCTCCAAGTAAGGTACGAATGTTGATTCTTGACGCCAGCTCTCAAGCTGATCTTTGGAAACCCAAGCCACCGCCACAACCAAAACCAAGGCGTTTATTAGCATGCCACGAATTGCACCAAACACCATGCCTAGCGTTCGGTCTGTCCCCGACAAGCCGGTTTTTTCCACCAACACGGAAACCACGTAGTTGACCACTGCACCCAATATCAATACGCCAACAAACAAAATGCCACCTGCAAGCACGACTCTAACAATGGGTGCATCGATCCTGTCAGCAAAAAGGTTGGCTAAATTGCTGGCAAACAGTTTGGCCACCAAGATCGCCGCCACCCAGGTGGCCAAGGACAAGGCTTCTTTAAGAAAACCGCGGAACAAGCCAATAATGGCTGAAATGACCACAACACCAAGAATTATGTAGTCGACTAGGATCATCAGAATGACTCGTGGAAAGAAGCGGGCATTATAACCATGTTACCCGACCATAGGTCACGGCTTAGGGGGGAAATTTAGGGATGGGCTACCACTTTAGACTCGTGACCATCCCGCTTTAGCCGCTCGGCCAGCTCTTGGGCCAGGCGGCGCTCTTTCTCGGGACCGACCCGCACTCTGAACATGGCGCGGCCAGAACTTCGATGACGCATCACAAACGCCGGATAGCCTGCTTTTTTTAGGCGGGCAGTTAGACGATTCGCGTTCTCCTCACTACCAAAGCTGCCCACCTGAGCTACCCAACCGCTGCCCGGGTCACTGGCAGGTGCAGGCTTCACGGACACTACCCGCTGCGGCGGTTTTTCTTCAACCTTGGGTTTGTCCTCTTGCTCCACCACACGGACTCGTGGAAGTGGCGCTGGTGTAGTCTGTGTGTTGGTTTCGGGAGGCGTTACTTCGTTGTTCTGAGGCACGGGCAAGGGTAACTCCACCCGAGCTTCCGCCAGGTAGTTGAGCCGTCCAATCAGGGAACGATAGTTGAAAGGAGCTTCTTCTGGAGGCACGCTTGGCAGGTCTGAATGTTGCAGTAACATGCCGGATGCAGGAGTTGCGCAGATATTGAGGGCTTCCTTATCCAAATGAGCAGTCTTGATGATCTTGTCAATC
>JBCCFQ010000816.1:0-2197 GCA_039029655.1 Pseudomonadota bacterium
CAATGCACCTGAGTGCACATGACCAATGGTCCAATCCGTATAGTGGGACAAAGCATTCACAGTTTTTATAGACATCATCTGTCCTTCGAAGGTAGACATCCCGTAGAAGGACAACGATATGATCATGAATTTCAAGATTGGATCTGTTCTTAGTTTGTGCCATGCGCCAGAAAGCGTCATGATGCCGTTAATCATTCCCCCCCAAGAGGGTGCTAACAAGATAAGGGAAAACACCATACCCAGTGATTGCGCCCAATCAGGTAATGCGGTGTAGTGAAGATGATGCGGGCCAGCCCACATGTAAGTGGAAATCAACGCCCAAAAATGAACAATGGACAACCGGTAGGAGTAGATTGGTCGTTGCGCTTGTTTCGGCACAAAATAGTACATCATTCCTAGGAAACCAGCTGTGAGGAAGAATCCTACAGCGTTATGGCCATACCACCATTGCACCATCCCATCCACAACACCGGTATAGATGGAATAGGAGTGTGTAGCAGAAGTGGGCAACTGTAGGTTGTTGACAATGTGTAAAAGAGCAATGGTTATAATGAACGCGGCATAAAACCAGTTCGCAACATAGACGTGTTTGACACGGCGTTTTGCTATCGTGGCGAAGTAAACAATGCCGTAGCTGACCCATACAACAGCGATAAGCACATCGATTGGCCAAATGAGTTCAGCGTATTCTTTGCTTTGGGTCAACCCAAGTGGCAGAGTAACCGCGGCAAGTACGATTACGGCTTGCCAACCCCAAAAAGTAAAGGACGCTAACCTGGGGAATTGCAAGGTCACATGACAGGTTCGTTGCACGATGTAGTAGGAAGTACCTATTAGAGCCGAGCCACCAAACGCGAAAATTACAGCATTTGTGTGAAGCGGCCTTAGGCGACCGTAGCTCAACCAAGGCACATCGAAATTAAGTTGAGGCCACATCAGCTGCGCGGCAATCCACACACCGACCGCCATACCGATAACACCCCAGAACATGGTCATCAGGGCGAACCGCCGCACCACCGTATCATTGTACGTCTGCATAGTTGTTGACTTCGGTTCTTGATTTAGGCGGCTGCTGATTCAGACTTGGTCTGGATCAGATCAACGTCTCTAAAGTCGACTTTCACCTTGAACCAGTTTGGCTTAATGACTAGTAAGTCGCAGGATAGTCGATCCATAACACGTTCAGCGGTGCTGCCTAGGAAGACGCGCTGGACAGGTTTTCTCGAAACAGCACCCATGACCACCATAGATGCGCTTAACCCATCCGCTACGTCGGGCAAAACCCTGCTGGGATCACCGGACAACAGATGATTCGTTGATTTGGATATTGCGTTTTGGCGAAGTAAGTCATCTAGCGCCTGCTGATGTTCCTTCTCCATTGACTTGTCGATTTCGTTCAACGAATCGCCCAAGAGCTCCGGATTGACGGCTAGGCGGTGGGCCAGCAGCGGGTAACTATGGAATACGTGTAGGTCGCCACTGATCTTGGAAGTTATCGCATCGGCAGCACCCAAGATCTTGGCATCGAGTTCGGCTGGTTTGTCATGCGTATGTAAGGGGTCTACCGCCGCGATCACCGCAGGGTTCTCGGCCCATGCTGTTGGCTTCGAGAGCAACAAGGGAACGGGGCAGTTACGAATCAGGCCCCAGTCCGTATTGGTGAAAAGTGCCCTGGATAAAGCGCCATGATAGTGTGTGTCCTTCACGACTAAGTCCGCTTCTGACTCTACCGCGTAGCGAACAATGGCGTCGTCCAACGGCGTATCCCATAAGGCGGTAGTTTTTACCTCCAGGCCATGGTTGCGTAGAGGGACGGCAAGGTTCTCCAGGAATATACTGCGGTTCTTAATTGCGTCTTCACGCGAGAGCCTTAGTCCTTTGCTGTCGAAGAACCTCTCACCCGACAAGTGTTGGTCATAAAAACAGATCAATAACTCTAACTTGGCATCAAAAATTTCAGCAAGCTTCGCGCCTTTTTCAACGCAAAACTGCTCTTTTCCACCAGTGGGGTCTACAACTACCAAAATTGACTTTGCTTTCACGGGAACCTCCTCAGCTTCTGTGCCAATAATGGAAACTTCCAGTTGCAATAGCTATTGCAGTATTCCGCGTTTTGGCTGCGGAAATTACTTATATTCTGAGCTAGTTGGGTTGTGATAGATGTGTTTCCCCAATTGTCAACAAGACCAGTCGAACC